>JAFATZ010000411.1 GCA_019243675.1 Ktedonobacteraceae bacterium
CTCTCGTCCTTCTTCCCACCATCCCTGGAAACGAGGTCACGCATGTCTCCCCAAGTCGCGTGCAAAACTTTGACGGACACCCCCTACAATCCAGAGAATTGACAAGTGAGTATCTCTGCGCTACAATCTATGTAGCAATGGTACATATCCGTTCCAACTAGCAGATAGAGATACAACTGAATACTTGCAGAGACCTACACTCATCAAGAGAGGTGGAGGGAAACGGCCCGACGAAGCCCGGCAACCCACTCGTAGTTGTACGAGCAGGGTGCCAATTCCGGCGGTATATGCCGCAAGATGAGGGGTTATGAGCACAACGCCAAACCCCTACCCAAGGGGTTTTTTCTACCCTCAAAAGTACTCCTACCTTCTTGCTTTGATGAGATAACGTTCATCTTAGGTACATGCTGAAGAAGGAGTTTCTTTTTGAGCAATTTCATGAATAGTGCAAAGTCATTCTTCACGAGCGAGTCGGTGACCGAAGGTCATCCAGATAAGCTCTGTGACCAGATTTCAGATGCCATTCTCGACGCGATTATCGCCCAAGACGCGGGGGCACGAGTGGCGTGCGAGACAGCGACTACCACCGGACTGGTGCTTGTGGCAGGCGAGATCACCACTTCTGCCTGGGTTGATATGCCAGCTATTGTACGCAGCACCATTGAGCAAGTAGGCTATATCACCGCCGACTATGGCTTCGATTACCGTACCTGCGGTGTTGTTACCTCAATCGGCAAGCAATCGCCGGACATCGACATGGGTGTGAGCAGGTCTCTCGAGTTCAAGAATGGCACTCAGCCTCTCAGCGAAGCTGAGCTTGAGCGTATTGGTGCAGGTGATCAGGGAATGATGATCGGTTTTGCCTGTAATGAGACGCCAGAGTATATGCCCATGCCTATTAGTCTAGCGCACAAGCTCACGCGTCAGCTTTCCCAGGTGCGGCGAAAATCATGGGATGGCAAGGCTCCCATGCCGTACCTGCGCCCTGACGGCAAAACTCAGGTGACGGTGCAGTACGAATATGGGCAGCCCGTTCGCCTCGACGCGATCGTCGTTTCCACACAGCACGCCGCCTCTATCGGACAGGAACAAATCCGCGAGGATGTCATTGAGCATATCATCAAGCCATCTGTACCTGCGGAGTTGCTTGATCATGCCACGAAGATTTTTGTCAACCCCACTGGTCGTTTTGTGACAGGTGGACCGATGTGTGATGCTGGTTTGACTGGTCGCAAGATTATTGTTGACACCTATGGTGGCATGGCTCGACATGGCGGCGGGGCTTTTAGTGGCAAAGACCCGACCAAGGTGGATCGTTCCGCCGCTTATGCCGCACGATATATTGCTAAAAACATTGTTGCGGCGGGCCTAGCCGAGCGTCTGGAACTGCAGATCTCCTACGCTATTGGCGTTGCACGCCCGCTTTCTCTTTTCATTGAGACATTTGGCACGGGTAAGGTTTCCGATGAGGAAATTATACGCTTAATCAATGCACATTTTGATTTACGACCTGCTGGCATTATTCAGTCACTGCGCCTGCGCCGTCCCATCTACCAGCCTACAGCGGCCTTCGGCCACTTCGGCAGAACGGATATTGATCTTCCCTGGGAGGCTCTAGACAAAGTGGCTGTACTGCGCGAGGAGGTCGGGGCCGAGGTGGCAAGTGGCACGATGCATGTTTGAGTTTTCTCTGGCCTAAGCGAGCAACGATTGACAGGAGTGATCCCGCAGTGGGATCACTCCTGTTTCTCTCTGTGATATTATAAATACTATGAATATTCGCATTCGCTACTTTGCATCGCTGCGTGAGATTGTTGGGCAGAGTGAAGAGGTGTTACTGGTGCAAGAGGGAGGACGTGTCGCCGATGTGTGTGCATTGCTCCTCGAACGCTACCCACGCTTGCAGTCGGTGATGGATCGCTGCATCTACGCGGTGAATCGCAGGTATGTCACACCGGAGACGGTGCTGCATGATGGTGACGAACTGGTGTTTATTCCGCCTATGGGTGGTGGTGGACCTTTCAAGGCAAGATTTTCAGTAAAGGAAATTCTATGCAACCACTAGTTCAGCTTACACGTGAGCCGCTGGATCGGGATGCTCTCGTCGCCGCTGTGAGCCATCCCAGCGTGGGTGGCATCGTTGTTTTTGAGGGTGTAGTACGCGACAATGCCCGTGGAAAACAGGTACGCTATCTGGAATACGATGTCTACCAAGAAATGGCTGAACTGCAGATACGTAGCATTATCGCTGAGGCAAGGCAGCACTGGGGTGTTGAGCATGTTGCGGTCGCCCATCGCTTCGGACGCATGGAAGTTGGCGAAGCGAGCGTGATTATTGCTGTGTCAAGTCCACATCGTGCTGAGGCATTTGAGGCTTGTCGCTATATCATTGACACCTTAAAAACGACAGTGCCCATCTGGAAAAAAGAGGTGGCTATCGACGGTGAGGAGTGGGTGGAGGGGTAGACAAATTTATGCTATAGTTATCAATAATGAATGGTCTGTTCTGAGTTGCTCGTGGAGGACGTTGATGAACCAACTCGAAAGACAAGCTCGCCTCAACCAACTCTTCACCCAGAGTCCCGTCAACGCTGCTTATCTGGCTGGTACGCTCTTAAATCGTGCCTCGTTTGGTCAACTCACCGATGTGGATGTAGCTATCCTGCTGATGGAACAGGTAAAATCTGATCAGTTTCTGCAGTACCAGTTGTACTTCTTCAGTGAGTTGGCAAAGCGCCTGGAGACCGATAGCATTGATGTATTCATCTTAAATCAAGCATCTTTGCTGCATAAGCTGCAAGTCATCAAATACGGGCAAGTTCTCTTCAGCCGCGACGAAAAACAGCGCGTCTCCTTTGAGACAAAAGCGGTGATGGACTACCTCGACTTCAAGCACTTTGATGATATTCAGAATCAGGCTCTCAGTCGCGGCCTTGGGCACATGCTCTCGGTTGACAAAGAATTGGTACAACGACATGTTAAGCAGTTGCGTGCGGCAGTAGCTATTCTGCGTGATGTGGGACAGACAGGGCGCGAGGAGTTTTTAGAAGACTACCGTATTTATGGCTTAGCTGAGCGCTATCTACAAATAGCCATTGAGGCATGCCTGCACTTATGCAGTATTGTGGTAGCCTCGCTAGGGCTGCGCCGTCCCGATAGCTATCATGAGCTTTTGAGCGTTGTGGCAGCGCAAGAACTTATTCCACGTCCGTTGGCTTACCGCTTAGAGCTTTTGACAAATCTACGTGACTCTCTGGTACACGACCCAAGCGTGCTCAGCCATGAGATGGTGTATGAACATGTGCAGCAGCGCCTCGACGATTTAGAGGCGTTCGCAGATGTTATAGAGGAAAAACAAATGTAGGGGCCCAATTTATTGTGCCCAACCCAGGGCACAATAAATTGGGCCCCTACGATGATTCGGATCGTAGTGCCTCTGCTTGGCTGAGAGCAGCGCTAGCCTGCTGCGGGCGGTTAGTCTCAAGGTAGATTTGGGCCAGTGTTTCATAGGCAAGGATCAGTGAAGGGTCCATTGCCACGGCTTGCTGTGCCACTTCTAGTGCCTCGTCGTAGCGCTTGACTTCGCGTAGGGTGTCGGCAAGGTCGTTGTAGTAGTCGGCATTGAGGGGATCGCTATCGATAGCATCCTGGTAGTTCTCGATAGCTTCATCGTGCCGACCGAGGCCGTCGTAGGCAGTGGCGAGCTGATAATAGCCCTCAGCATCGTCCTCGAACTTTTCTAGAAGCGTTTGTGCGGTTGCGATGGCCTGCTCGTGCTCTGCCAAAGCATTCTGAGCGTCGGCCAGACCAGCATAGGCAGCAGCGAGATCGTCATCGTCCAGCGTCTCAGCTTCTTGTACCAGTTTTTGGTAGAGAACGCGAGCATCGTTGTAACGCTCGACTTCCATGTATGCCTCGGCAAGGCTGAAGCGAGCCGTTATGCGCTGTGGGTCGAGTTGAATAGCGTGTGCATATGCATCAATGGCCTCGCTACTATTGCCTTGTAAGCCGCGCCAGGTTGCTAGATGTTCCCACGCCTCGGCATCATCAGGGTCAAGAACCACGATACGTGCATAGGTCTCAGCAGCCTGATCGTTGTCTTCCATGTGTTCATAGATTGAAGCAAGCATATCATAACTAGTGCGGCTATCGGGATCGAGCGAAAGCATCTGATTAGCGGCAGAGAGAGCGTCATCATAACGGCGCATGTCCAGATAGATGCTCGCTAGTTCAGCATAGTGCGAAGCATCAGCAGGATTAGCATCTATGCGCCTCTCTTGCTCCATGAGGCGGCGGTACTGATCGTTGACCCGCTCGCGCACATCGGTGAGGTTATCAGCAGCGATGCGCATGTCTGGGTTGAGGAGAAGCGCCTGTCGATACGCTTGAATAGCGTCCTGATAAAGATTCAGCATGCGATAAGCATCGCCGACATTCACATACAGTTCGTCGTTTTCGCCATCTAGTTCCAACGCTTGTTGAAACGTTTCCAAGGAATCCTCATACATACCTAGCTCGCTATAGAGGTTGCCAAGGTTGATATAAGCGTCAATGAGCTGAGGATCGAGATCGATGGCACGGCGATAGCCAGCGACAGCCACTTCCGAATCGCCCAGGTAATGTTGAGCTAATGCCAGATTGTAGCGGGCGCGAGCATCATCTGGACTGACTAGAACAGCTTGTTCAAAAGCCGCCGTAGCTGCCTCGTAGTCTCCATCTTGAGCAGCAGCATTCCCCTTGTCTGTCCATTCTTGCTCGCTACGGTTTATAAAATGGATAGGGAAACTGTTCTTGCTGCTGTTATCTTTCTCTTGATTATGTGTCTCATCCATATGCCGATCTCTATTTCCTTCCACATCATGAGTCTCTATACTTATCCAGGGGTATCCTTCTCAGAAAAAGAGGTTGCTCCCGTGTAGTATAACATGGCGGCACAAGTATTGCACCCTATTTCACACGTAAGGTGAGATGGAAATCGTAGCGAGAGCCTGGATAGAATGCCTCAGTATAGGCGATAGGCGTACCGGTCTCATCAAAAGCAGTACAGGTAAGCCGCATTCCAGCATCATTTGAGACAAGGCGCAGCAGGTCGGCTTCGCGACTCGACGCACTGTCGGCTTTGAATTCCTGCTCAACCAGACGTGGATGAAACCCTTCTTTTGCCATCAAGTTGTAGAGAGAGCCTTCGGCTGTTTCCTTAGCTCGTTGGTACACGCCTGCCGCTCGTGGGTAAGGCAGATAGTCGATTTCGTGTGCGATAGGAGTGCCATCGGCATTGCGAATGCGCTCCAGGCGAACAAGCTGTTCTTCATCGCTCAGGCACAGGCGTTCACGTATTTCTTGCGAACCTCGCACAAGCTCGTTAGCGAGCAACAGTCCCCCAGGACGTTTGCCACGCTTTCGTAGTTCCTCTGAAAGACTGGTAAATTCACTCACATTCTGCTGTACCCGTGGCTCACATACGAATGTGCCGCGACCATGTTGACGGTACAGCAGTCCCTCGTGTACTAACTCGGTAAGGGCTTGCCGCACGGTTGCACGACTGACATGGTACTGTGCAACAAGCTCTGGCTCTGAAGGGATAGCACTATGAGGCGCGAGATGACCAGCCTGTATCTGCTGTTTCAGTACTTCCTTCAGTTGATAGTACAACGGAAGTGGATTAGAGCGCTCTAACGTTGGCATATACGGTTTCCCTTATGTCCAGACAACGCATATAAAACAATAAAAACGAAAAAGGATCTGGGCATGGCAACAATATATCACAAAAGAGCAGACATGTCTAGTACATTAGATTTCGTCACTTCGTGGCAGCGGTAGGGGCCCAATTCATTGTGCCCTGCGTTGTGGCCAACAGGGGCACAATGAATTGGCCCCCTACCGATGGGGGATGTATGTCTTAAGCAACGGGGTGGGCGGCCAACACCTTTTCAATCTCGCTCTGCAGCCTCGTCGGATGAGGCCCAACCAGACGAGCGATAGCCTGACCACCTTTAAAGATCATCAATGTGGGAATGGCTTGAACGCCATAACGGCTCGGTGTTGCGTTATGCTTATCGATATCCATCTTGGCAAACTTCAATTTGCCCTTGTACTGCTCGCTCAGTCGCTCATAGATAGGAGCGATAGCACGGCAGGGGCCACACCATCCCGCCCAGAAATCGACGATAACGGGTGTATCTGATTTGAGTACTTTCTGTTCGAAATCCTGATCACCGATGTGAAACAGGTTAGTATGTTCCTGCATAATTCTCTTCTCTCTCTTTTCCACGCTGTAAGACATCTTGCAGCGATGCTCTTACTGGTTCTGCTTTAAAGAGTAACTATTCGGACTAGCTACCCTACACATTACCAGAAAACAATAGCCGACAACTTTCTATTCCTATCTACGGCGGCCACCACCTTGTAGAATGCTAAGCAACTCCAGAATATAAAGGAACAGGTTGAGCAGCGTGATGAACAGAGAAACGGCCAGGCCAATAGCATTGGGTAGCGTGTCGGCCATATACTTAGCACGTTGCACGTAAAAGAGGACGTAGCCGGAGAAGATGGCCACACCCACAACTGCAATGATAAGTTGGAACAGGGTTGCTTGGAAGAAGATGTTGATAATACTTGCCACCAGTAAGAGAATCAGGCCAAAGAACAGGTAATCACCTAGGCGCGAAAAGTCTCGCTTGGTGGTCCAGGCGTATGCCGCTAGCCCAAAGGCAGTGGCAGCAGTGATGACAAATGCTTCACCGAGAATAGCTCCCCTAGTGGGATCGCCAAGGTAATACCCAATGAGTGGAGCCAGGGACATGCCCTCAAGAAAGGTAAACAGGTAGAGCAAGACCAGATTGATGCCAGGGCGCTGTATTAAAAAGTTCAGCGCGATCAGCACAACCAGACCTGCAAGAGCAATGAGCAAGGAGACACCAGGGCTAAGATGAATCTGAATGCCTACAAAAGTACCAATGCTGGCAAACAGAAATGAGAAGGCCAGCAAGCCCATAACTTTGCCAATGAGGCTGCTACGCACATCCGCCGCTTGAAACTCGTAGGGTAAGGTCTGATACTGATAACGCGAGCCAAAGGCACCACCACCGAAAGGGCTATTCCTTCTTGGATTGTACATGATGAACCTCAATGAGAGAAATTTCTAACAACACATGCATTCGTACATATATTACGATGAATGGGTAGGACAGGTTAGATCAAAATAGGTTTTTTTCAGGGCCTTGCACCGTAGGAGATTCGTCTGTTGGCTCGGCGGCTGTTTGCGTCACCTTGAACGTGTCACTAGTAATATTCGTGATCTCGCAGCGCGGATGATTGTTATCAGCATGCCAATAGAACAAGCTTCCAGCGGGTCTGTACATCAGACCGCCACAACGTGGGCAGGAAACAGGTTTTGCTTGATCCTTGCTAGTTGTCATAGCAGCTCGCCCCTTCTGAACAAGTGCAGTATACTATTTACATCACACTCCACACGCCGCAAATTTCACAAAAAGCAATACCCATCTCACCGAAGGTCTTGTGACGCATATTCCAGCATTCATAGGCAATAGCCACGGAGCCACAATTCCAGCAACGTGCTCGTCCTCCTGCTTTGCTCTCAGCAGCGAGCTGGCTCAGCAGTGTACTGCGTGCCTCATCCGAGGCAGTGTAGCCAGGGTTATAGGCCAGGTGAAGCAGATTGCCTAGAGGCAAATTGATCTCGTGGCTAGGTGGCTCCGGTGTCTGGCCCACAGGTGTCACTGATGTAGCAATGCTCTGTGGTGCAGATGGCACCTGCGGAGCGCGGCGGAATAATTCACCGCGTGCAGTACGTCGTCCGGGTTCTATCGAAGGCATATACTCCTGCCTCTCTGCACGGTCGCCATTTCCGGTGGGCAAAGGTGGGGACAGCAAGGGTTGATATGCATCGGCTTCTGGACGTTCAGCAACAAAAGTAGTACCATTCTCAACCTCCACGGGCGTCGTGCTCGTTGGTTGCTCAGGTGAAGATGGCTCTGTAGTAATTTCAGCAGGCTGCTCTGTAAGATGATTGTTGTCTTCCGGCTGATCGGGTGGATTTGCGCGTCTTCGTCGCGTTATTGGCATTGGGGTTTGCTCCATGAGAAGTAGTGAGTGTGCATACAGAATAACGTAGCACAGGTATTATACCACGTTTGGCAAAAATAAAAATAAGATGATTTTTACGATGTGGGGCAAGCACACAACTTCTCATGGATGACTGCTTGCCCCATCCCTACTACATAAAAGCCAGCTAAGACTTCTTCTTTGCTAGAGTCTTTATTTAAAAAAATCGGCATTGTGTTTGATGAAGCTCTGCCATTCTTCGGGAACAGCCGATTCCTCAAAAATGGCTGTCACGGGGCAGGCTGGTTCGCATGCTCCGCAGTCGATACATTCATCTGGGTTAATATACAGGTGTTCCGCCTCTTCAAACCCAGGCTCATTCTGCGAAGGATGAATGCAATCGACAGGGCAAACATCGACACAGGATGCATCTTTCAAGCCGATGCACGGCTGTGTAATTACGTAGGTCATGGTTTAGCTATCCTCTCTTAATCCTCTCTCTTCCCTTTGCTGTCATATGCATCAGGGGCTACTTTGGGAGCAAATGTGCCGCGCTACCACCAAGCAAAAGATAGCAGAAAACGCTGGATTTGTCTATAGTTAGGAAGGCTGGATAGAGACGTAGAGCATAAGCCCTATTGTTCTCTCATAACCACTTCTTCAACCGTCTTTGGCTCTTCAGTAACCTCTGTAGCAGAGTCGAGGTCTTGGGGCGTTGCTGGATTAATGACACCGATCAGGACTCGAAGAATACCTACTAGCGCTAGAATTGCGCCCGCTCCAAGTAAGAGACCTTCTACTGAATTGGCCCCTGTTGCCAGCGCAAGCCCAAAGTTGATAACCGCAATGCCTACCACGATAAGGATGAGGCCACTCCAAGTAAACCTTTGCCCTTTAATACGTGTAGCTCTGCGTAACAGTCTGAAACGCCGCCGCTCACTATTTGGCTTAGCCATGCCCGTGCTCCTTTTCTATTGCTCTTTCTTATGCTGCTTCTGCTTATGCTGTTTCATCACTGTACGAGCAGCAACTTCCTCAGCGCGGTCTCCATAACGACCACTCTTCTCCGCTGATTCTTTGATATGTTCATACATACGCTGCTCTTTGTCACTAACATTTTTCAGATGTTTCTTCTGTGGCATAACCCATCCCTTCTATAAAAAATGAGAATCGGCCTATATAGGTATGACACGAAGTGCTGCCATCATAGGTTTCACGTGGTAGTGATTGTTCCATCGGCATTAACACGCACAGTGACCGGAACTAAGGGCGTTTGAGCCGGACCTTGCACTACTCTGGCCCCAGCGGCAGGATTGAAGATAGCTCCGTGAGCTGGGCAAACGAGCATGTGGGTGGCTGGATCGTAATTGACGGCGACCCCCTCGTGAGTGCAAGCTCTCTCGTAGGCAACAAAGTTATTGTCTGGAAGATGGATGAGAAGGCTGGCTTTGCCATCAACTGGGTTGTGAAAGACTGCTGAAGAGTTGGCGGCTAATGCGGTGGAACCGATAATGGTTCCTGCTTTTGCCGTTGTTTTGTTGGCGGGGGCAGGAGTGGTTCCCTTATTTGCTAACGTGTTGGACTGTGTGTTGCCAGCATGCATTGTATGAAGAAGATTCATCTTCGTTGCTACTAACACACTCGCCGCTACAATGCCGCCCGAAGCGAGCAGGGCAATGACACGTCTACGTCTAGGCTTAGCGGGTTGTGTGAAGGGTGATAAAGTGGGGTCTTCAGGAATAGTTAGTTCCTCAGCGGCGACAGTAGGAGCCTCGTGCTCTGCTTCTGCCCCGTTCATCGCCTGGGCAGAAGCAGCAGGACTTTCGGAAAGCGTTCCACTAGGCTGTTGTGCGACTATTGGATCCATTACCTCTTGTGCTGCGACGTATGGTTCAGGTGAAGATGTCTCACGAGAAGGGCTACTATCCTCGAGGAACTGAACAGCAGGTAACCGTCCAGTGACGATGGGTGGTACAATCTGCCATGAGCCTGTCGTGGGGTTCACAGGCCGCTTTGCCAGCAACGAAGATGTGTCGATGGACCTAAGGTTACCGCTCGTCAGCGCTAGAGGTAACTGTAAAGAGACGCTATCGTCTTGCGGCGTGTCTTGCGTGTTCTCCACCTGGGTGAAGGCTGATACTTGCGCGCGCTCGTATACACTGAGTTCCATATCTGACTGCGCAATACCACTGCATACCTGTGCAAATGCTTCCACCAAGTCGCTCACGCGTTGAAAGCGCTGTGCTGGTATGCGCGCCAGGGCATGGTTCACCACAGATTCTAGAGCGATGGGAATGTGTGGAGCGCAGGTGTGCAACGAAGGAAGTGCTTGTTGTGTATGCTGCAGCGCGATATCTAGCGGTGAATCGCCACTAAACAGCGTCCTGCCACTTAACATCTCGAAGAGGATACTACCCAGGCTGTAGATGTCTGAGCACACGTTCAGCGCTTGACCCTGCACGACTTCGGGCGCGATGTACTCTGGCGCTGCTAGGAAGGTGCCTGCGATATTCAGCAAGTGTGCATAGGGCTGCTCATTGCGCTCAACGCCGCGCAGTTGTAGTATACGCATTAGCCCAAAACCAGCCACAAGCACCTTATTCTCAGCATCGAAGACAATATTTGAGGGCTTGAGCATGCCGTGAACAACGCCTTGGTTGTGGGCATACTCTAATCCTGCTGCCACTTCCTGCAAGAGTTCTAGGGTGTATGGGATAGTACAATGCTGCTGTTGCTTCAACACTTCAGCAAGCGAACCGTGCATCATGTAAGGCGTCACTAAGTAGGGATAGCCGAACTGCTCCCCGTAGTCGTAGACGGGCATGATGTGAGGGTGATCCAGGGAAGTCAGGGTGGCAGCTTCTTCTAAAAAGCGTTGCAAGAAGCGGGAGTGAGCTTCAGGTGAAAGCTGTGCAGGGATGATAAACGTCGTTATGGCCACCGAGCTATTGTAGTCCGGATGGTGTGCGAGATACACGGCATTCAGACGCCCTTGACCCAGTAAACGCTCTACATGATAATATCCTAATCTATTGCCGACGAGTTGATCTACTGATAGTGTCTGCATACGATGACTTCCCTTGTTGTGTTTTTACTTTCTTGAAGTCTACACGATGGAGCACTATGTGTCAATTTGATACACAAGAAGTAGGACTTGTGGGTATGGCGGAGATTTCAAATGCCAGCGAAAGTGATACAATACAAGAAAAACAGGAAAGTGAAGTTATTCGTTATGGCAGAGGTTCGTCCCTTACGCGGAATACGCTATGTCCAGGATACCGTCGGTGATCTCGCACAAGTGCTCATACCGCCCTATGATGTCATCAACCAAGAGGCCCAGGAGCGCTACTATGCTCGCAGCCCCTATAATAGTATTCGACTTGAGCTGGGCAAGCAACAGCCAAGCGACAACGTCCTGAACAATGTGTATACACGTGCCGCAGCAACGTTCTCTGAGTGGCGCATGCAAAATGTCTTACGACAGGAGTCAGTTCCTTGTTATTATCTGTACCAGCAGGTATTCACCCACGACAGTCAAACATATACACGCACCAGCCTGCTGGCACGCGTACGCCTGGAGCCGTGGAGCACACGTGTTGTACTACCTCATGAGCACACGTTGGCAAAGGCGAAGAATGATCGTTTGCGCTTGCTAGAGGCGTGTGCTGCCAATTTTAGCCCGATTATGAGCCTATACGATGATCCCCAGGGGCGTATGCGACGCCTACTGAACCAATATAGCGCGCAAGCCGAAGTACGCGCTGTTGACGAGGTAGGCGAGCAGCATCTGCTGCATCCCATTACTGATGCTCAGCAGATAGCGTTGATTGAGGATTTTTTCGCGCAGCGCCAACTCTACATTGCTGACGGACATCACCGCTATGAAACGGCTCTGGCCTACCGCGATGGCGTGCGTGAGCAACGTCACGAACTCTCGTCACAGGACGCCGTGAACTTTGTGTTGATGGCACTCACCGATATAGATGATCCTGGTCTGCTCGTACTGCCTACACATCGCATGCTCTTCGGCTTGAGCGAGCAAGCGCTGGCAGCGTTATCAGAGCAGCGGCTAGGGCAGTATTTCACGCTGAAACAGCTTGAGAGTGGAGCGACCGACGAGCAGGTACTCACACAATTAGCACAGGCTGAACGGGAGCAATCGGCGTTTGTACTTGCTACACATGAGTACAGGTGGCTTTTGCTGCTCAATGAGCAGGGGCGACGTAGGATGGAGCTGAGTGAGCATTCGCCAGCGTGGAATCGTCTCGACGTTGCTGTAGCCCATACGCTCGTGCTGGAGGAGCTGTTGGGCTTGCGAGAGCAAGATATGACGGCGGGAACGTATGTCCACTACACACGCGATGCTCATCAGGCTCTGCAAGACGTGCAAACGGGCAAGGTACAACTAGCCCTGCTTTTAAATGCAACGCGCGTGCAGCAAATTTGTGACGTATCGCAAGCCGACGACCGCATGCCCCAGAAGTCGACCTACTTCTATCCCAAGCTGATCACGGGATTGGTGCTCAACCCTCTGTGGTGATTCACTCTTCTTCTAGGTCAAAAATGTTTATGGGCACGGGATGAAAGTTGCTCTGATGGAACGACTCGGCCAGCATACGCAGTGGTCCTTGCTCGATAGAGGTGCTCAATAGGGTGCGAACAAAGCTCTGCTCTTCTATGGGAATGTGTGACGCGGGGTGCAGCACAGTGGCGACGGCATCCATGATGCTTGCGGTCTCTGTGCGCCCCGCAGTTTTGAAGAGGGCAGCTTGTCGGCGCAGGCGCAACGTGTAGAGCGCACGCCACTGGTCATCGATCAAATCGTGCGCAGCCTCACTTGCCAGCTCGTCAAGGAACATCCTGCGTTCCTTCTCACTTGCCTTGCGCGTATGGTTGCGCCCTCTCGCCATCCTTATCAAAGCAGATGTCTTTTCCATATAGCGATTGATATATGCTTCGAGCTTGAAGAGAGGATCGTAGAGCCATGACGCGAATTCCGCCATTTGGTAAAGTTCATGGCCACGCTGCGCGAGCGTGAGCGTCTGTGTATCAAGGATGGTTGGTTCTGCTAGGGTAGCTCCTTTGGCCTTTGCTGGCATGTCGCCTTCTATGAAAGGACGCCAGATGGAATACGCGATCGGCACCTTGTGGCGCGTACGCTTGTTGAATGCACGCGCCTCCATTACCAGTGTACGCACAAACTCAAATGGAGCCTGAAAACTGCCGAAGCCCTGCTCATTCAATTCAGAGATCAGTGCTTTCCAGTGCTGTCTATCCATTTCGTCAATGCCATAACAATCTTTAATCCCCCACTGATCCTGGAAAAGTATGTTGACGCCCTTAAGCAGGCCATCAGGACGCTGCCACGAGAGCAGAATCAATTGGGAACCAGAGCCATCGATGAAGCTAACCCGTGCCTCGTAGCATGGAAGTTGTTGTTGTCGTGCCTCTTCCATAGCGATATCTTCAACACCCGGCATCGACTGCATAGTGAGTCGCCCCAGAGCAGCGCGAGCATACTGTTTAAGAGAACGGTTTGAACTGGTAGAAATGATGTAATTCAGAGCTGGAATAGCCTGACGGGCGGCAACAGGTCCCAACTGTTCAAGGGCATCAATAACAGCCGTAACGACCTTGCCCGCCTGATTTTCTAACATAGGTATAAGAAGACGCGTAGCACGAGGATCATTACTCTGAGCTAACCAGTAAATGAAGCCCAAGCGTTTTTCTACAGGCATAGAGGCAACATCTGCTAGAATCGACTCTGCGCCCGTTTCGCTTCTTTCCACCATTTCGAGCAGGCGCAGTTGCATTTGTTGCATAGCGGCGGCAGGCTCGTTAAGGTACTCGATAATCCCTTCATCGGTCATCTCCGACCCTAGATCCTTTAAAGTAGAAGAAAGAATGAGTTTTGCCTGATCGCTCACAGTGGGGTCTGCAACAAAGTCTTCCAACGTCTCAAGGTCGGCATTGGTTGCCAGTTCAGAGAGGATAAGCACAGCAGCAGTTTGAGCCGTTGTATCCTTTGTACGCAAGAGATGCAAAACTTTTTCTCGTGCTCCATTGGTCCACTCTTCGTCCAAGCGTGCAAAGTAATGAGAGAGTGTAGCAGAGTCAATGTCTTCGCGGCGGCTGATAGCTAAGAGAATACTATCGACACTCTGTTGCGGGGGACCCTTGCGTCTGCGCGGCATGCGTCTCCTCCTTCATGGCCTCATGCATAGCATTGTACCATCCAAGACGGCAGAAAGAAAGGCTAACAAGTAGTACTTGTTACCCCCTCGGTGCATAAAAATTGAAGATCGCAAGATTCACCAATAAATTCACCATTGGTGATCATCGTGTCGACGCACCTCGGTAGGGGCCCAATTCATTGTGCCCATGCCGCACATTTTAGGGTGAGTCACAAGTAGCGTCCTATGAAGAGGAATCTATTTTAATGGGATGCGGTGTTACAAAGCGAGGAAAGGCGATGGACCTGGAACAGATTAAGTATCAAACGTGCTCATGGGATGATGGAGAAGGAATTCTCCTCACAGACATTGATGAGACGATGCCTGAAACGGACGAAGACGGAAATTTGCAGTACTATTGTCTGGATGGCAATCATACTTTTAGCGCTTACGAAGACGACGAAGGATAAGAGTAGGGGCATGTCCCTACCTCGGGGCTTCGCCCTGCCCAGCAAAAGAGAGAAGTGGAGTTGGTGCAGACGTTCGCCTGCACCAACTCCACTTCTCTCAAAACGTTGGGACACGACACATCCTAGTTTATGCGGTAGTTACTACATAGGAGGTAAATGTTGCAGTAGTACCGCTCGCTAGAAGCATGCGTAGACCACAATAGCCCGATTGCCAAGTAGTATCCGTGGTAGTAATCATCCAGTTCGTCGGTTCGGGGCTACTCGTAGCCCACACTTTTGCAGATAAAGTTGAACCAACGATGTGGAAGCGCAAACTATAGTTGGTCCCCGCCTTAGCTGAGAAAGGAGTGGTCGCCAGGATAGTGCCGGTCCCTTTCACCTTCTTTTGTACGACGAGGCTTGTACCATCAATGTAAGCTTTGTACCAGTTGTTGCCATCGGTCCAGCGTAGCACGGAGCCAATGTTACTATTTTGAAATTTACTCGTTGAACCACTAAATAGGACATCGGCGTTGGTTGCTGCAGGACCAAGCACAGCACTGTAATTGTTTCCATTGCCGCTTACTTGTCCTGCACTTGAGGAAATTGAGAATACCTTCGCTGCGTTTGCATCCCCACCCCAGGTTGTGCCATTAGAAGCCTTTCCCCACAAGCTCTGATTGGGGCGAATAAAGCTATCTTGCGCTATTACACTCGTAGACGAGGGTGGAGTAGTAGGTGTTGGCGAAGGTGAAGTCGTCGTGGTAGCTGTTGGCGTAGATGAAGAGGCACTTGTAGGTGTAGCAGAGGGAGCACTCGTTGCCGTTGGCGAGGTAGAAGAGGTTGCTTGTGTCGCCAGAGCAAGCTTATTGACGAACTCTTCATCGAACCAGATGCGATTCTGTGCATCGACATTCAAGCCATCATGAGGATGGGCGTTCTGGGTAGGTGTGTTGTACAGGGAGAAGCCGCCCTTGCCACTGATAGGCAAGGAGCCAAAGGTACTCTGCAAGGAGTCGTCGAACCAGATTTGCCCCTTGCCATCAACAGTGATACCCGAAGCGTGGGAGCCGCATGTACTACATGATGCCTTGTAGGCATATTCTGTGACACCATTATTTGTGCCAGGGACGGCGGAGCTGACTTTCAACTCACCGATCATGCCAACCCAGCCTTCAGTCCACCACATATTGCCGTTGCCATCGACGGTTATCAAGTGAGGAGTGAGACCCGATGTAGAGCCATTGCGAATCTTGTACTCCAACAAGTTGCCCTGCGTCGTATACTCACCAATAAGAGCTACTGATGAATTATTTTCCGTGAACCAGACATTATCAGATTTGTCAATGGCGATACCATAGGGCTGACTGGAACCGGAAGGAGTAGCAATCTCATTAAAGGTCTGATTGCTTGGGTCGAAGTAGCCGATCTTGTTACTATAATGTTCAGTGAACCAGATAAGACCTTTTGAGTCGATAGCCACATCCCAGGGGCCTACACCAGAGCTTGAGAGCGTCCACTCCTGAAACGATTGGCTGTTGGGATCAAACATACCAAGAGCATCTGCCATAGGCATAGGAAACCACAATTGGCCCTGTTTATCGAAAGCCAAGAAGAGAGGTTGTGCATAGCCCGAAGGCAGCGAGTACGTACCCACCCAGCTTTTGGAGCTAGGATCAAAGACAGCCAGCTTACCTGGGCCAGTACTAGCACTACACTGCGGCGAGGGATCGCAGCCAGGCAGCGCTACCCACACGCGCCCCTTACTATCAAAAGCGGTCCCCCACGGATTAGAGCCACCAGGGGTGTAAGTATCCGCCGAGCTCACAGTACTTGTGGCATAGGTCGTTTGCACGTCGTGGTGAAAGATGTTGAAGGCGAGCATGGCGCTGGCAACGAAGAGCACCAGCCCCACACTGTGTATTACTCGTCTAAGAAGCATGCTTAAAAAACCTTCCTACAAACAAAATCTTCCTTATAGCCTTATTTATATATTACGAACTACATTATCCCGCTTCTGGAAGAAAAGCGAAAGATACAATAGTATCGAAAATATGAGCCTCTTGGATAAGAAACAAGTCTAAAAAATTTCCACAACTTGGAAAAAATTTGTACCATGAACACCTCCTCTACCATACCAAAACCTTCAAATCACGCTCAAAAATTGCTTACCTCTTGCCAATCACACATTGGCACGATTCTTGCACCAACCCATACATAGGGGGCAAGAACCCAAAAAAATCTTCGGGTTACTACGCCTGTGACGGATGGAAGGGGAGTGTAGGAGAACACAGGCATCCCCCTTATAGATCGGAGAAATAGACACTATGCCAAGAAAATGGCAGCACAAAGATGCTGATTATCAGCGGTGCAACTATGAAGTCGAAGTAGACACTGGCTTTCAACACTATCTAAGGGAAATCGGGCGCTACGCACTTTTAACACCCGAGCAAGAGCTAGAGACAGCGCGCCGTATTGCCAACGGAGATGCTCAGGCACAGCAAGACCTGGTAGAGGCGAATCTGCGTCTGGTCGTCAAACTTGCCAAAGGGTACAAAGGCAAGGGCGTCTCTCTAGCGGATTTAGTGCAAGAGGGAAACCTTGGCCTGATGCACGCTGCCTGGAAATTCGATCCCCAGCGGGGCCTACGCTTTAGCACCTACGCCGTGTGGTGGATTCGTCAAGCGCTCAATCGCGCAGTAGCAGCACAGGGCGGCAGCATTCCTCTTCCAGCCTATGTTATGGACGCGATCCACAAAATGCGCCGCGTGACGCAGCAAATCCACCAGCAATTGGAACGAGAGCCACTACTAGAGGAAATCGCCCAGGTGCTCAATGTCAGCAAAGAGCGCGTCATTGAATTGCAGGCTATGGCCGAAAATCCTGTTTCTCTTGATGCGCCCCTCGTCGATGACGAAGAGCAGTACCTAGTCGATACCTTAGAAGACACCCGTCTCAATGGCTCTACTCACGTAGTCACGCACCCCATCTTGCACGAAAAACTCTCACACGCGCTAGCCGTACTTGAACAGCGAGAGCGCCAAATAATCGAACTGCGCTACGGCCTTCACGACGGCTCTGCTCACACCTTAGAGGAGTTGGGCACTCACTTTCACCTCTCATCAGAGCGCATTCGCCAAATAGAAGCCAAAGCGCTACAAACCCTACGACACTACCTAGGAACATGATCTATCATGTCCTACTCCATAGGGTAGGAATGCCGGACAGTATGTATGATGTGTCTATGGCATTGTACATACTGTTCCACAAAATAAATACAACACACTATTGACATTTTGTAGTTGCTGTGTTATAGTAGTGACGTGCTACAAGGTATATGAACTACATAACAATGTGGACATATCAATATGATTTGACATGACAATGTAGTGACTAAATTGTTACATAAAGTAGCAAAAACGCTTGACAAAGTATAGATTATATGTTATAGTTCCTACCTGTGAAGGTTTTGCAATTAGCCCTCTGGTTCTAGCGGACACGAGCGTCTTGCAAGCAAGAGCGTTTCGCAGTCATGGCTGAATTGTCAAAACTGACACGAACCCTACAACGTATAAGTTCTCGTACATCGTTATAGCAGCATGCTGCCTAACAACATGTCGTCATGATGATGTATCAAGTGTGCTTGTAGCATTTAGCGACCTGTTTATTGTGTTTTTTAGTTTTTTTATTTCTGTACGATGGGTGATTTGTGCCATCGTAGAGAAAACTGTAACAAAAAAGAAAAGGAAAGTTTGACAATGAATTTCAACATCGAACGCGCATGGAAAGACGAAGTGTACTTCAACAGTTTGAGTGACGAGGAGCGCGCTCTGCTCCCAGAGTGCCCAGTCGGGGCCGTTGATCTGGATGGCGATGACATGGACCTCGTCCATGGCGCTTTCTCGCTCGTGTGCTCGAATGGTTGTATCAACTCCTTCAGCGGTGGCGGTTGCAACTCTAACAATGGGGCTTGCAACATCACTCAGGCTGCGGTTTGCGTCCAGTCTGTTGCTATCGTTTGCGCCTCTAATGGTAACTGCTAGTAGCATAGTCATGTAGCTTGTAGAAGGCAACCACTGTTGCCTTCTACAGTCTTTTCAAAGAAAAGGAAAAATTGAGATGAATTTCAACATCGAGCGTGCCTGGAAAGACGAAGTGTACTTCAATAGTTTGAGCGAGGAGGAGCGCGCTCTGCTCCCAGAGTGCCCAGTCGGGGCCGTTGACCTGGATGGCGATGACATGGACCTCGTTCATGGTACTACTCCTTTCTCACGATTTTGCTCGAATGGTTGCCTCAACTCTTTCAGCGGTGGCGGTTGCAACTCTAATAATGGTTCTTGCAACATCAGTAATGCTGTGATTTGTGCTCAGTCTTTTGCTCTTGTTTGCATCTCTAATGGTAATTGTTAGGAGGATAGCAGTAGTGCTATCCTCCTATCGCAAGACGAGCAAACATCATTGCTTTCCATAAATCGATAAGGATGTCCACAGGCATCCTCATCGGTCTGATATAACATTGACAGGGATCATCTAAATTTCTCTACTACTACGTCTATATAACTGTATCTGACAATAATGAGGCAAAGGAAGGTGAAGATTTTCTAAAATGGAAGAGACGCTATCAATGCCGTACAAGAACACACGACAGCGTTGGCAAGATGCTGCCTGGAGTCAAGCGATAACTTTGACTGAGCGCATAGCCTCGCTCCCTAGAAACACAGGTGAGCAATCTGCCGCTCCTTTGCCCAACTTAGAAAGAGCACAGCAACGACTTCATTTGTGGAAAGAACTGCCGAGCTTCAAGAGCGGGACGCTCTTCTCTGAGCGTCTAGCCTCAGATGGTCTAACCGAGGAGGAGTTGGTGAGTCTGCTCGGCGAATCGGCAGAAGCACTTCAGGCTCGTCTAGCTGTGCCTGCTGAGTGGCTGACGGAACTGGCCAGCGCTTTTGACGGTCAGCAGGCAGATCAAGAGATCACATTGCCGTTACAAGAAACAGGGATAGATGCGCCTGCCGTAGCTTTACTGAACGTTGTCAAACCGTTGCTCAAGCACGGGGTGACGCGTCTTCAGATTGGCATTGGCGAATTGAGGCAACACTATGCTTACTTGCCCTTTGATCCTGAGGCCATTCTTCCCTCTCTGTTTGCCCATCTGCCAACGCAGCTTCTGCCTGAACTCAACAAAACTGTCTTGCTAGAACTGCATCTTGCACGGCTGCAAGGACGCTTGCAGGGGGAGACCCCGGAAGAGCGTTTTCGTAGCTTCTTGCAGGATCTCGGTCAATCTGAGCGTCTGCTATCTCTCTTGTCCGAGTATCCTGTCCTGGCTCGCCAACTCGTCGAGACTATTGAGCGCTGGCTCACTTGTAACCTAGAATTGCTAGAGCGCTTATGTGCTGATTGGGAGCAGATCTGTGACACCTTTACACCTGCTAAGGAGCCGGGAGCTCTTGTAGCAATCCATGCAGGGGTGGGGGATACGCATCGAGGCGGACATAGTGTCGCGATTCTCAGATGGAGTTCCGATTTCCAACTGGTCTACAAACCCAGAGACTTGTCGGTTGAGCAGCATTTTCAAGATCTGCTTACTTGGTTAAATGCTTGCGGTCAGGAGCCCCCATTGCGCACCTTGCGTATCCTCAACAGGGGCGTTTATGGGTGGGTAGAGTTTGTGCAGGCACATCCTTGTGCTTCACAAGAAGAGGTTGAGCGCTTCTACCAGCGGCAGGGAGCCTACCTGGCCTTACTATATGCCCTGGAGGCTACGGATTTCCATAACGAGAACTTGATTGCCTCAGGCGAGCATCCCATGTTGATCGACCTAGAAAGCCTGATGCAGCCACGCCCTCAGCCATATGGCACACTAGATGTCGGCACTCAAACCATCGGGCAGTCTGTCTTACGTATTGGGCTACTACCACAACGCCTCTGGTCTAACGCGCAGGCGGAAGGTGTTGAATTGAGCGCATTAGGCGGTCATGCAGGGCAGCTTACACCTACGCCTGTTCCCCAGTGGACAGACAGAGGAACAGACCAGATGCGGCTTATCCGTGAGCGCGTTGAGCTTCCACCGAACAACCATCGACCTACACTGCACGGTCAGGACATCGATACGTTGGGGTATAGTGAGCACATTCTCAACGGCTTTGCAGCGACCTACCAACGACTACTCCAGCATCGGGGTGAGTTGCTGACAGAGGTGGTACCGCGTTTTGCCCAAGACCAAGTGCGTTGCTTGCTTCGTCCAACGCGCGACTATGCGCTCTTGTTGAGGGAGAGTTTTCATCCCGTCATGTTACAAGATGCCCTTGACCGTGACCGTTTCTTTGACCGCCTATGGACGCCAGTCGAACACCAGCCGTCGTTGTCTAGATTGATTGCGGCAGAGCGGAAGGACTTGCTTTGTGGAGACATTCCGCTGTTTACAAGTTGTCCAGGCTGCTGTGACCTCTTCACAAGTCGTGGGGAAACAATTCCCGCGTTCTTCGACGAACCGAGCCTGAACTCAGTCAAGAAACGTATTCAACAGCTTGATGAGCGAGACCTGGAGAGACAAATGTGGGTGATCCGGGCCTCCTTTACCAGTCTGTCACTGGGCACGGACAGACCAAAGCGAAGCACATTACACCTGCACCCATCAACCGCTACCGTCACCACTGAGCGCCTGTTCGCCGCCGCGCAGGCAGTGGGAGATCACTTGGACGAGTTGGCGCTGCATCATGACGACGCAGTCGGTTGGCTGGGCGTGATTCCAGTGAGCCAGCGTGAGTGGCACTTGCTTCCGGCTGGCCTTGATTTGTACAACGGGATACCAGGGATAGCTCTCTTCTTGGCCTATCTGGGTCTGCTTACCGACCAAGAGCGCTATAGTGTATTAGCTAGGTCCGCGCTAACAACCATTCGCTCACAGGTGGAGGAGGGAAGAAAGCTTTCCTGGTTTGGTGGCATTAGCCCTTTTGAAGGGGTAGCAGCCGTGGTCTATCTCCTCTCACACCTGGGCACTCTGTGGAATGATCCGAGCATGTACACGGAAGCCGAGGAGATCGTGCAGTTGTTTCCCGACATGATCGCCAAAGATGAGACCTATGATCTAATTGGAGGATCGGCTGGTTGCATCGCAGCCTTGCTCAGTCTGTATAGCGTGGCTCCATCTGAACAGACACTAGCCAGAGCCATCCAATGTGGAGATCGCCTCATTGCTGGTGCACAGCCAATGAAGACAGGTATTGGCTGGAAGACAAAGCAACAGGAAATTCCCCTGACCGGATTAGGGCATGGCAACGCGGGTATCGCCTTGAATTTGCTGCGTCTGTTTACCCTCACTAAAGAAGAGCGTTTCCGTGAAACGGCTTGCGCGGCCATAGCATATGAGCGTAACCTCTTTTCATCCAAAGTACAAAACTGGCCTGACTTACGCGACTTAAGCAATCTTGTGCGGTCACGAAAGACAAACGACACATCAAAAAAGCCGCAAGGACCGTCCTACATGGTAGCGTGGTGTCACGGTGCTCCTGGCATTGGCCTAGCCCGTCTGGAGTCACGCAAGTATATAGATGATGCGGCTATGGAAGCAGAGATAGCCGCTGCTGTGAGCACAACGTTGAGTTCAGGGTTTGGTATGAACCATAGTTTGTGTCATGGAGATTTGGGCAATCTAGAGTTGTTGCAGATAGCAGCAGCGGAGCAGCACATGCGTCCTGAGCAGAATGAGCAGATCGAATGCATCATTCCTATGCTGCTAGACAGTGTTGAGAGGCAGGGCTGGGTGAGTGGGGTTCCCCAGGGGGTGGAAACGCCAGGACTGATGCTTGGGCTGGCTGGAACTGGTTATGCCTGGCTCAGGTTGGCCGCTCCGGAGCGTGTGCCATCGGTGCTGTTGCTGGCACCACCCTATTGATGGCAGGAGAATTTATGCTGGTCCCTCAACAACGCTTGTTTCGTGATACGGCGGTCAAGCATTATATGCAAAAGCGTAGGGTAAAGGATGTTTTACCCCGTTTGCTCCCTGTGCCTATCGCTATATTCTTATGGATCCTGCTTGGCTCTTTCCTGGTGGTGGGGATTTTTGCTTGGTCTACACAGGTGCCTATTTATGTGAGCGCACCAGGGATCGTGCTCGACCAGCAGAGCGCTCTGAGCTTTAACAGTCGTGAACCTGTTGCCATCGTCTTCTTGCCAGCAGCTCAGTCAACACAGGTGCGGGTTGGCTTACCTGTCCAGCTCCAGGTTGCTTCAACAGGTCAGCAAGTAGGCAGCAACATTGTGCAGATCGAACCAGGTATTGCTAGTCCCGATGTTGTTAGTCAGCGCTATAAGCTCAATAGCACAGGTCTCATTGTAGGGCCGTCGGTTGTTGTGCTGGTCGGGCTAGGTACAGCCCTTTCAACCAACATATATGCAGGAAGTCTTCTCACTGCTCATGTCCAGGTTGGCTCGCGACGGGTGCTCTCATTGTTGCCAGGTGTGGGAAGTCTGATAGGAGGGTAATACATAGCAATGCAGCGTATCAGGCTCATTAACATCTCTGATCAGGCACAGCATCATGTTGAGACAAAACTGCTTTCGTCTTTTGACGTGGCACAGGCAAAAACTCAAAAGACGAAATCAACTCAGCTTGACATTTCAAAGCTAAAAACTCAAGAGATGAAATCGTCTCGGGGCAAAGTAGTGCCCATGCGCCCTCGCCGTCCTCGACAATCGCTTATCAGGAAACTATGGAGGCGACGTGTTCCGGTACTCGGCCAGATGAGTATGGTCGAATGCGGCGTTGCATCCCTGGCAATGGTCTTGAGTTACTATGGTCGCAAAACCTCCGTTGCAGAAGTTGGTACCAAATGGTCGGTCGGTCGTGATGGCCTGTCTGGCCGTGGTCTGGTGCAAGCAGCACGCAGCTATGGCATGCGTGTGCGCCCCGTCTCCCTTCCTAAGGATAGTGATTTTCGTTTCGTGAAACTGCCAGCCATCATCCACTGGGAGTTTAATCACTTTATAGTTGTTGAGCGCTGGTCGCCGAAATGGATTGACGTGGTTGACCCTGCACAAGGACGCAGACGGCTTACCCACGAAGAATTTGATGCGGGATTCACCGGTGTTGTCATCATACTTGAACCTGGCGCTCATTTTGACCGCCGCTCCAATGCTGCACGAGTGTCGATCAGCACGTATCTGTTCCAGTATTTACAACACGCTCCTGCAAGCACTATCCAGGTACTAGCTACCTCAATCTTGCTCCAACTCTTTGGGCTGCTCCTTCCGCTGCTCACTGAAGTGATAGTAGATCATATACTTCCCTTCAAGATTAGCAGTCTGATGGTTTTGCTAGGAGTAGGCATCCTCATGCTGGTTCTCATGCAAACCGTCGCCACACTGCTCAGAGAATGGTCACTGGTCTACCTGCAAGCACGCACAGACATGCATATGACACTGGGCTTCTGTGAGCATTTATTCACGCTGCCCTATAGCTTCTTTCAGCAGCGTTCAAGTGGCGACTTACTAGCGCGTCTCTCCAGCAATACACTTATTCGCGATATCCTGAGCAACCAACTGATTTCGACGTTGCTGGATGGTGGCACGGTCACCATCTACCTAGTTATTCTAGTATGGCAGTCTCTTCCCTTCGCCCTGCTGACCCTGCTGATTGGTCTACTGCAGGTCATTCTGCTGCTGGCCTCCTATCGAGCCGTCCGTGACCTGACCAGTCGCGAACTGGCGGCCCAGGGAGTATCTCAAGGCTACCTGACCGAAGCGTTAGCAGGCATAGGCACGCTCAAAGCAGCAGGTGCGGAATATCAGGCGCTTGATCGCTGGTCAAACCTGTACTTTGAGCAGGTGAACCTCTCAGCACGCCACAGGTACCTCTCAGCGGGCATAGGCACAGCCCTTGGTGCTTTGCGTTCGTTGGCTCCTCTGGCTTTACTATGGTTGGGCACCATACAAGCCCTCAACGGTTCCCTCAGCGTAGGCACCATGCTTGCCCTGAATGCCTTGGCCATAAACTTCTTACTCCCCTTGAACTCATTGGTGAGTAGCGGGCAGCAACTGCAAACCGTGCAGGCCCACCTGGAACGCATAGCAGATGTCACGGCAGCCAAACCAGAGCAAGACCGCGAAAAGGTGCAGCAACCTCCCCAGCTGACAGGCAGTATTCAAGTACAAAACGTCAGTTTTCAATATGCCACGGGTACGGAGAAAGTGCTGCGTGATATTAACCTGACAGTGGCGGCAGGACAAAAGGTAGCTATCGTTGGAACCACAGGTTCGGGTAAAAGTACTCTGGGAAAGTTATTACTCGGACTGTATACGCCGACAGAAGGTTCCATTTTGTATGATGGTATTCCCTTAGAGAGCTTGGACTACCAGCAAGTGCGTCGTCAATTCGGAGCTGTGATGCAGGACTCCAGTATTTTCAGTGGCACGGTCCTGCAGAATATCACCTTCAACGACCCCGCTATGGAGAATCCGCAAGTCATCCGTGCAGCCCAAATGGCAGCCATCCATGAAGACCTTATGGCCTGGCCAATGGGCTATGAAACCTACGTGGCAGAGGGAGGAAGCGCCTTATCGGGTGGGCAGCGCCAGCGCCTAGCCCTCGCACGTGCAATAGCGCCCAATCCGGCTATTCTCCTGCTCGACGAGGCTACGAGCCATCTGGATGTGGTTACGGAGCAGCGAGTCGAGCAGAATCTAAGTAACTTATCCTGCACCCAGATCATTATTGCCCACCGCTTGAGCACTATCCGCAATGCGGATATGATCCTAGTAATGGACCACGGAAGCATCGTAGAGCAGGGTCCACATAGCCAACTACTTGAGCAGAACGGTTACTATGCGCGTTTGATCAAACAACAGATGGAGAATAGGACGAGCAAGATTGCGTGAATCGGTTTTCCCTGTGAAACAGCGAAACACGTGAGTTGACAAAGGAAGAGGTAGATGGTAGAATAAAGTTATCTTATGTGGAAAGGGAAGAAGAAATGAACACATCACACCCGTACGACATCTCCATGAAATCCTTGCTCAAAGAAGACGCCGCCGAAATCATCCCTCAGTTGTTACCAGGAGCGACCTTGCTGGAAGCTCTCGACATCGAGGTAGTGCGCACTCCCATGCGTACCGACCGCGTCTACCGTATTCACTACCGAGGTCGGCCACACATTCTAGAAGTAGAGTTCCAAGCGAGTGCTGATGAGCGGATGGCCCTTCGCCTGCTGGTCTATCACGTTGACCTGTTGTACGACTACAATCTGCCAGTGATCTCGCTGGTCGTTTACCTGTTCAAGACCACGGTCGTCGAGCCACCTTTCAAAGAGATGAGCGGCAGCGAAGAACTGCTCTCCTTCAAGTATCGCAACGTCTCCCTGTGGACACTGGACGCACAACAATACGTAGCAGAGCATGCTCTGTGCATGTATGTCCTGCTGCCAGCCATGCGCAACGCCAATGCTAGCCTGATTTTACAGGCCATCGAAGAACTGCTAGAATACTACCGAGACCGTGAGTCCCAACTAGCGCGTCGCCTGTTGTGGCTCAGTATTTTCCTACGACGGGCAGAAGCGCTTCCAGCAGCAGACAAACAACGAGTCAAGGAGAGGATCAACATGTTTGATGAGCTATTCGAACAAGACGAATTTGTGCGCAAGCAACGCGCACTTGGCGAAGAGATGGGTTTTGCAAGAGGAGAAGCCCAAGCGTCGCGGCGCATCTTGGTCCACATTGTGCGCAGTCGTTTCCCCGCTCTTGCCGAGTTGGCTCAGCACAAGGCCGAACGGATGAACCAAGTAACAGCAATTGAAGAGATCACGGTGCTGTTGGCTACCATCTCTGATGAGGCTATAGCACGCGAGATACTCAGTGCTCCTTCGGCTGCATAAGGCAAGGCGATAGCAGCGCAGAAAGTGAATAGTTGACAACTCATGCGAAATGCCGTAGAGTAGAAAAAACTGTCATCCTTTTGCTCAGGCAAAGGTCAGTTTTTTTACACTACTAAACAAAAGGGGAACGTTTATGATTACTCGTCCTCAACTTAAAGGTCGCTCTTGGCTCCTGTTGCTCTTGGCCGTCCCTTTTATCGTGCTGCTCTGGCCTCCTTTTTATAATTTTCAGGACCCGACGCTTATTGGTATTCCCTTTTTCTATTGGTTTCAGTTATTGTGGATTATTATTACTGCAATTATTACTGCTGTGGTCTACTTTAGCGGTGCCTAGTATGCGGGTGTGTCCTGTCACCTGAGAAGATTGTCGTCCTTGGTTCGGCAAGGTGTCGAGTAAGGGAGGAACACTCATGTTTCATTGGGATGCATTAGCCGTTTTTATCTTCTTTTTCCTGCTCGTGACGGTTCTTGGGTTCGTCGCGGCTCGTTGGCGTCGTGGTGACCTCGACCTTCTTCACGAGTGGGGGCTTGCCGGGCGTCGCTTCGGCACGGTTGTTACTTGGTTTTTGCTTGGCGGCGACTTGTACACAGCATATACGTTTATTGCCGTTCCTGGTGCGATGTTCGCTGTCGGAGCGCTGAGTGGCTGGTTCGCTGTTCCCTACACTATTCTTGTCTATCCTCTTGTCTTCGTGCTGATGCCCAAGTTTTGGACGGTGTGTAAGCAGCGGGGTTATGTCACTGCGGCTGACTTTGTGAAGGAGCGTTTCGGCAGTACTACGCTTGCGCTGGCGGTAGCCTTTACAGGCATCCTGGCAACTTTGCCCTACATTGCCTTGCAGATGTTCGGCATCCAGATATGTATTGCAGCTCTTGGCATTCCTCTCACAGTACCCATTCTTGGTTTGAATGTGGATATCCCTCTGCTCGTCGCATTCGTCATTCTCGCGGCCTATACGTATACCAGCGGCTTACGTGCTCCGGCGATGATTGCTCTGGTCAAGGACACGATGATCTTTGTGGTGCTGTTCGTCGCAATCATTTATATTCCTATGAAGCTTGGCGGCTTTGGTCCTATCTTTGCCGCTGCACACGCCAAAGCTGTGGCGAGCCAGCACCTTGCCGCCACGAGCCATACGGCACAGACCTTTTTCGACATTCTCTCACCTAAGCAGTTTCCAGCTTACGTGACGCTGGCACTAGGCTCTGCTCTGGCCTTGTTCCTGTACCCCCACTCGCTGACTGGCGTGCTCAGCAGCAGTAGTGCTCGGGTCGTGAAGCGCAATACTGCGTTGCTACCTATCTATTCGCTGATGCTTGGCTTCCTCGCCTTGCTGGGCTACATGGCAATTGCGCTTAAAGTCAAGCCGCTTGCACCTGCTCTTTTTGCTAACAATGGAGCCGTGCCAGCCCTGATTAATGCCGTGTTTCCCTCCTGGTTTGCGGGCTTCGCGTTCGCAGCCATCTCTATTGGTGCTCTGGTTCCGGCTGCGGTTATGTCTATTGCCGCTGGGAACCTGTTTACCAGAAATATCTACAAGGAGTACTTCAATAGGACAGCTTCCGACCGCCAGGAGTCACAGGTGGCGAAGATCACTTCATTCGTAGTGAAATTCGGAGCGCTGCTCTTCATCGTATACGTGCCAGCAAAGAACGTGATTGACTTCCAACTGCTGGGCGGTATCTGGATATTGCAAACGCTGGTGCCTGTCTTCCTGGGTCTTTACACCAACTGGTTCAACCGTTGGGCTATGCTCACAGGCTGGCTGGTGGGAATGGTTGCTGGTACACTGATGGCTCTCTCAGGCTTCCTGACGGGAACTGCCAAGGCCGTAGTTGTCGTCTATAGTTTGCCAATTGGTGGCACAACTATTCCTCTGTATGCCGCTATGATCGCCCTGATTCTCAATGTCGCGCTGGCCATTGTGCTTACTCCCCTCTTTGGAGCATTTGGCGCTAAGCGGGGAAGCGATCTCACTTCGCCGACAGACTATGACGTGGCGAGAAGTCCTGTCGAACCAGTAGAAGTGGGAAAAGAGGCGCTTGGATGATTGCTGTTCTTAGCTAAAAGAGACCATTGTATCAGTACCAAGACGCAGTTGCAGAGATGAGAGAGGCAACTGTGTAGAGGTGGGAAAATCAAAGAAGCCGCTCTGGGCCGCATTTGGCAGGAGGACAGGCTTCACCGAGATATACTTTGGTTTTATCTCTTGCCCATCGGGAAGTACGAGCCGAACGAGTGTATCGTACCTGATACCAATCGGGTTTTGTCCGTTGTTCTGCGCTTGTAGCAGAACACGGACGGTGTATGTACCTATAGGCTTACGATCATCTGAAAACTTCGTCGCCTGCATGACCTGCATAATGGTTATGTGTACGCCCTGGAAGTCGATAGCGCGCTTCACTGCTACACTACTAATCAGATTGGTTATTGATACAGTAGGGCTTGTTTCCAGATCTCCCGTGACATTATTTGATTCTCCTTCGGGTGGCGCAAAGAAAGCTAGGACGACGAGAACGGCGATGATGGCTAGGGCTGTCACTACTTTCGCTGTGGCTGAGAGCGGTGGCCATTTCATGCGTGGTTGAGACATACATCTATTATAACAGACAAGAAAAGCTCTACCAAAAGGTACTACATAGGGCGCGAAAACATAGCTTACTAAGGGAAAAGGTGGTATATTCGTGTAGAAGTACAAATTTGAGGTGGCAGCGCATCAGGCTATGATATCACATACTAAGAAGATTTTGAGCCGCATTCCCTTTCCAATTGCGCTGCTTTGTGTGGCACTCCTAGTAGGCTTGCTCGTCGCTGGCGGTGTCTGGGCGTTGCTGGCTGGAGGAGGTCACAAGCATCCAAACACCGTTGCCAGTCACCCACCAACAGCAACGCTGAACAACGTGCAGATTTCGCCACTGCTTTTTGGTACTAACCTAAGCCTGTATAATGGCAACGACCAGGTGCTTACCTCTGCTACCACTCGTACGCTGCTGCAACAAATACATACCCACATTATCCGTATGCCTATACGCACTGAAGTGCCGGAAGCCGTAAACATTCAGGCAGCTCAGACGATCAAGAGCCTTGGCGCTATCCCTCTTGTTATTCTGCATGGGGCAACTTTTCAGAATCCGCTCGCCGACGATATGTTGGTAGTACGCGATATGAACAGCATTTTTGGCAAGGATATCGTCTATTATGAGTTTGGCAATGAAAATGATTTGCAAGGGGTTGCCGTGGATCATTATACAGCACTATGGAATGCTGTTGTTCCGCAACTCAAACGCCTTGCTCTAAATGGTCACTTCGTTGGGCCAGTCAATTTCCACTATGATCATTACTATCTTAGTACATTTTTGCAGAACGCCAACCCGCGACCCGATGCAGTCAGTTGGCATGAATATAGCTGCGGTGATGCACAAGCGCCCGATGAATGCATTGCCAATCTTGCACACTGGACGAGTGATGTTCAAGATGCGCGGGCGCTGATGAGCAGTGTTATCGGTACTGAACTGCCGATTATGATTACGGAGTGGAACTACGCTCCCGATGCTGTGCCTAATGATGGTAAGAACAACAATAGTGCCTTTATGCACACTTGGACGACAACAGCTTTGCAGACGCTGGCCGCAAATCGTGTTTTTGCCTCGATGCAGTACTCCTGTACACACCCTATTATGCCCCTTATCACTACTGACGATACGCTTACGGTGCAGGGCAGCACGTTTGCGGGCCAGTACCAGCGCATGATCGTTGAGAAACAGGGACCTGCGGCTCTCTCAACGACGACAGCCACGCCGACCTCTCGCGCCACGAGCTTGGGACTCACACCAGACGGGCCAATTATGATGTCGTTTGAAGATGGAGCGACCGATGGATGGAACGGACATGGTGTCGTTGCTATGCAGAATAGTACTACCGTTGCTCTGGATGGGACGCATTCACTGCATGTTGCTTTACATAACAGCAGTAGCTCTGATTTCCCTTACATCTCGCTTGACTTGCTGGGCCTGACTTCTTATCCGAAAGCTGGTCAGACTATTACCGCTTATATCTACTCACAGAGTAATGCAGTCACACTCAATGCCAAACTGTTTGTTGTAAATAATGACTACCAGTGGCATGCGGACGGGGCAGTAACGCTGGCTCCTGGTACGTGGACCCGCTTGACGTATCACATTCCCTCAAGTGTTACACAACCACGCCAAATCGTTATTCAGTTCAACTGCACTACCGGCATGGGTACGCCGAGCGATGTCTACGTTGATGCAATTGGCTGGAGTTAGAAACTCTTTGCAGGGACGATACACCTTCGGTACATGCTCCCTTTCAATGTTTTGTATATTATGTCCAATAGATAGATAGGACACCTAGCTTCTCATCCCCTTACTATAGCTAAAGCCTCAATTTCACCTTTTCAAAGCGTTCTTTTCTCTCATAAATAAACCATTCTTGTGCAATACGTCCAATAAACAGCAATAAAACCTCGGTTGTTTTGCCGATTTTCATCTAATGATCTAAATGCTATACTCTGATTGTACATGGATTTTGTGCATACTATACAGTCTGTAAGTGCTCGGGCAGGCTGTATTGATAATGAGATCAGCAAGTTGAGCGTGTAGCGAGAATAGCTGCACACTCCGCGGGTGACGAAGGTGTTCACATCTAAGAGAGAGCTTCTTGCTTTTATGCGTTGTTACCCTACTAGAAGGAGTCAGAAAGATGAACGCAGCACTATTAAGGCAGAGTTGGAACATGGTTGAGCCTGGTAAATATCGGTTCACGCACCTCTTCTACGCCCGTCTCTTCCAGTATTACCCCTCCGTTCGCGTGCTTTTCCCTCTTGATATGCAAAAACAAGAGCAGATATTAGCTGACACGCTTGGAGTAGTTATCAGCGCGGTTGAGAGTGGCGACCCCTCCCTCGTTGACACACTCCACACGCTCGGTCGTAAGCATCAAGAGTTGGGAGCACAACCAGCACACTATCCCATAGTAGCTAACGTAGTACTAGAGACATTCGATTCCTATCTAGGTCCTGATTTCACTCCTGAGATGAAAGACGCGTGGGCTGAAGCTTTGACTGTGGTTGCTAGCAAAATGTTGGAAGGTGCTGGTCAAGCACTGCCTGTTTAGCAAGGGCTAGGAACTGCATCCTGCATCACCTGCCTGTTCGCGTGCGTGATAGGAACTGCGCACAAATGGCCCCGATGCAACATGGCGAAAGCCCATCTTTTTACCTTCGGCCTTGAGCGCTGTGAACTCCTCTAGCGGAACATAGCGCTCAATAGGCAGGTGGTGCAACGATGGGCGTAGGTACTGGCCGATGGTGAGGATATCGACGTCGTGCTCGCGCAAATCCTGCATGACCGTGATCACCTCATCCCACGTCTCGCCCAGACCCAGCATAAAGCCCGATTTCGTGGGGGCGTTAGGATACATCTGCTTGGCCCACTTGAGCACCTGCAGTGAGCGCGTGTACACTGCCTGGGGGCGCACGCGCTTGTAGAGCCTGGGGATGGTCTCGACGTTGTGATTATAGACGTCGGGTTGTGCCTCCATCACGACGCGTAAGGCATCATAGACCCCCTTGAAGTCTGGTGTCAGCACCTCCACTTTGCACTGCGGATTCAGGCGGCGAATCCAGCGAATAGTAGCCGCAAAGACTGCCGCGCCCCCATCCTTCAATTCGTCGCGGTTAACCGAGGTCACGACGGCATGGCGCAAATCCATAGCCTGTACAGCCTCAGCGACGCGCTTTGGCTCCTCCCAATCCAGGCCGGAGGGGCGACCCGTCTCCACTGCGCAGAAGCCACAACTGCGTGTACAAACACGCCCTAGAATCATGAAGGTTGCCGTTTTCTGTCCCCAACATTCGCCAATATTTGGGCAGCGCGCTTCTTCACAGACTGTGTGCAGAGATTGGCTGCGCATCAACTGTTTCAAATACTGATAGTTTTCCCCCTTGGGGGGGCGCACTCTGAGCCACTCGGGGCGACGCTCTGGGATTGTAGTTGCCATAATTTGTTCCTTACTCTGCATCCATGTTGCAGCAGCCTTATGTCTCTACCTCATGCTAACATGTTGTGGGAAATAATGTCAAGAGAGGAGCGAGAAGGAAGTGCGTTTCATTCACCGCGAAACGTGACGCTCACCAGTCGTGGGTTATTCCACCTATCGTTGCGTAGCCGAACGGCTCTGATGTCCCGATAGGTCCAGGTCTGGGCGCTGATCTCGGAAAGGAGAGCCAGCATATCATCACAGTCTTCCAGAAACACTGGCTCACCCTTGTAGAGCGCAAGTCCTACCTCGTCAGGGATGCCAGCTCCACGTGACAGGTCAATCCAAGCCACCGCACAACGCTCACACAACTGCCGAAACGTTGGTCGCGTGTCTGCTGAAGCAGGTTGCCGCTCCTGGTACTGCTCGACCAGATGCACCTGGAGGTCATCCAGCCTATAGGCAGTATCGTTGAGACGATTGAACGCACTCAAAATCCCTTCGGCATCCGCGCGCGTCACCCCTCGGTTGAGCAGCATGGCATGGATACTTCTGCCATCAATGCCGCTCGCTTGTGCAAGCTGACCGATGTTGCCGCCATGCTTAATGCGTAGATCGTAGAAAGTGGGTTTCTTGGGGGATTCTTCCTGCTCTAGCATCGTGTGTGTCCTTTCCTGCTACGGATATCTTCTATCGTGTCTCTGCCTTGGTCATGCAAGTAGACGAAGAGCAGTCGTTCCCCAGTCAGATCGGAAAGTGCCTTGAGTCGGCGGTAGCGCTGCTCTGAGGTCTC
>JAFATZ010000036.1 GCA_019243675.1 Ktedonobacteraceae bacterium
GTGTGGCAGTGGCGTGGGGCGTCTGGAATATGCTGCTGTTACTGCTCCAGGTCAATATCGTGACGTGGGGAGGGCTGCTCGTAGCTGCATTTGCCACATGGCTACGTACACTCGCGGCTTTGCTGATCGGGGTAGCGTGGACTGTGCCAGTGGGAGTGGCGATAGGTTTGTCGCCGCTCTGGTCAAAGCGCCTGCAGCCTGTTGTACAGGTTATCGCTTCTATCCCGGCCACTGCTCTCTTCCCGGTGCTCTTACTGGCCCTAGTAGCTCTCCCTGGTGGGCTTTCCATCGCTGCGGTGCTGCTCATGCTGCTAGGCACACAGTGGTATATCCTCTTTAACGTCATTGCTGGAGCGATGGCTATTCCAAGCGACCTGAAAGAAGCCACTACGGTCTACCATATCACGGATTGGCGGCGCTGGCGTACCCTGATCTTGCCTGCCATCTTTCCCTACCTCGTGACAGGATTGATTACTGCCAGTGGGGGTGCCTGGAATGCCAGTATTGTTTCGGAATATGTGCAGTTTCATGGTGAAACGCATAGCACGACAGGCTTAGGCGCGCAGATTGCACAGGCTGCAGCGTTGGGGCAGTTTCCGGTGCTGCTGGCCGGGACACTGTTGATGGCTATTTTCGTCGTGCTGCTTAACCGTCTGTTGTGGAAGCGTTTGTATGCGCTGGCCGAGCGCCGCTATACACTGGGATAGAGGGAAGACTATGAGTGAAGTGCTGCTGGAAACGCGCAATGTCAAAAAAATCTATGATAAGGATGGCAAGCGACCGCGTGGTGTGCAACCTCCTGTTGTGCTGGACGATATCAATTTGCAAATTGCAGCCGGAGAGTTTGTGACGCTGCTGGGACCATCGGGTTCGGGAAAATCTACGCTGCTACGTATCCTAGCTGGGTTGCTGCGCCCCACCGAAGGAGAAGTGCTCTTCAAAGGGGTACCGCAGCGTGGTCCCAATCCGCATCTGGCAATAGTCTTTCAATCCTTCGCGCTCTTTCCCTGGCTGACTGTGTTACAAAATGTCGAGGTCGGCATGGAGGCGCTCGAACTCACACGCACACAGCGTCTTAAGAAAGCGCTAGCGGCGATTGATACCATAGGACTGGATGGCTTTGAGGATGCCTATCCCAAGGAACTTTCCGGTGGCATGCGCCAGCGTGTGGGCTTCGCCCGTGCCCTGGTTGTCGAGCCAGAATTGCTCTTTATGGATGAGCCGTTCAGCGCGTTGGATGTGCTCACGGCGGCCAACTTGCGCAAAGAGTTACTGGGATTGTGGCGTTCGCATAGCATCCCGACGCGTGCCATTGTGATGGTGACACACAACATTGATGATGCAGTGCAGATGGCCGACCGCATTGTCGTGCTGGGGGCCAATCCAGGCATCATCCGCGTCGAGCTGCCAGGATTACCTGTGGAAGAACGTACTGTGGCTTGCGCGGAGCATACCAATCTGGTGGATCTGATCTATCGCATTATGACGAGTCCGCACGAGGATGTTGCCAACTTGTTGCCGACGCATGCACCAAAGCCAAAGACGGGCGAACTGGCTGCTCGACCATATCAGGTTTTGCCTCATGTTGGCATTGGTGATGTGACGGGCTTGATCGAGCTAGTGCATGCGCGAGGTGATCGCGAGGATCTCTACCAACTGGGGCGGCAGTTGCATCTGGAAATCGACGACCTACTCCCGCTGGTCGATGCTGCCGATTTGCTTGATCTGGCCGATGCAGCAGAGGGCGACCTGGTCTTAACCGAGCAAGGCAAGCGTTTTGCCGAGGCTGGCGTGTTAGAGGAAAAGCAGATTTTCCGTGATCAAGCTCTGGCACGGGTGAGCTTGATACGCCGCATTGTGCGAGATTTGCAGGCTGAGCCAGAGCACACGTTACCCGAAGAGCATTTCCTTAAGCTGTTGAAGGAGCACTTTAGCGAAGATGAGGCGTGGGCACAGTTGGAGACGGCGATTAACTGGGGACGCTATGCTGAGCTGTTCGCCTACCAGGAGGAGCAGGGTGTGTTCCGGCTGGAGGAGCCGGAGACGGGCGAGGTCAGCTAAAAAAAGCTGCTCACGCTTTCCAGTGGCGCATTGGTAGTCCTGGAAGCGGTGAACGGAACGTTGGCAGACGGTCCATCAGCAGCGAACCTGCATAAACGGTGCGCAGGTCAGGTCCACCAAAGGTAACACTGGTGATGAACTGCACAGTTTTCCCTGCTGCCGCTAGCATATCGGCCAGTTCTAGAGTCCCTTGCTCGAGCTTCTCGGCGAAGCGCATTAGAACTGGTTCATTGGCCTGCTCAAAGACCACGTGGTAGTCCCCATCTGGGGTGATGATGCCCACGCCGCCCCTAAGTGGGGTCGCCACCCAGATATTGCCTTGAGTATCGAAGGCGAAACCATCGACGAGCGCACCGAGACCAAGGCTGCTCGGCCCGAAAACCTCTTTGTCCGTCAGGCTCCCATCCGGCAGGACACGGAAGCGAAGGAGGCGATTCTTCATCGTCTCAGCCACGTAGAGATAGTCCTCTTTGGCATCGAGGCGAATCTCATTGGTCACAAAAATGCCATCGGCGACGACGCGTGCTCCTTTTTCATCGAAGAGCACGATATAGCCATCTGGCCGAGGATGGGCCGTCGCTGACCACCAGAGCTGCTCGCGGGTAGAGAAGGAGAGCCAGAGCCGATTCCTGCTATCGATGAACACGTAATTCGGGCAGGTCAGTGGGAGACCGTCGACCTCGGTCAGAAACTCTTCCGTGCGACCATCTGGATGCACCTTCTGGATGCTGCCAGTGCCGAAGTTAGCCACCAGAATCGAGCCGTCATCAGCCAACGCGAGACCATTTGGTTCACCGCCCAAGCCACCTATGAACTGCTGATCGCCATTGGGGTCGATACGCGTAACGCCCCCGCGCCCATCCGAGACCCAGAGCCTGCCACTGCGCTCAGCGATGACCGATTCCGGGCGTACAAGATCATG
>JAFATZ010000077.1 GCA_019243675.1 Ktedonobacteraceae bacterium
CCTACACATGTTGAAGGCACGAAGAGGGGCGAGGAGTACATCAACGATCCAGCGTGGGGTAAGGAGAGGGGCCGTCAGGACGTTGAACCTGACAAGACACCTGCGCAACGGCCTGCTGGTACCTCCACAGGGGATGATTCGTCAAAAATCGGCCAATCAAACCCACAGGACCCTCAGAGCCCGAATATCATCACCCCTTAAGTCAACAATTGTAGGTAGAATGTCTAGATTATGACCTAGGCCAACTTTGCAAGTAACCTTTTCCTTGCGCCCGCCGTGCGCATAATTTAAAAGTGTCGTATTTTTGCGAGCTGAAAAGCACCGCAAAAATACGACACTTCCCTTTTCTGCATGATTTCTTATTACGTGATTTGACAAGCATTCAAATACCTGACTATACTACATTAGACTTATAACTGGTCCTTTAGCTGTGTCGCCTTCTGGATATGCCACTCCTGGGAAAGGAAGCTTAGCTCTTGCTCGTCGATAGCCACGCACATATCGACACTCCCCGTTTTGATACAGACCGCGAGGCAGTGCTTCGTGCTGCCATTGAAGGAGGAGTGACCTGTATTGTTAATCCAGGGGTTGATCTTGCATCGAGCCGCCTGGCTGTGGAGTTGGCAAAGGCGCACTCGGGCGTCGTCTTTGCAGGTGTTGGGGTACACCCACACGAGGCGACGGCGTATAGCGACGAGGTAGGTGTACAGTTGCGTGTACTGGCACGCGAGTCGGAGGTGGTAGCAATCGGTGAGTTTGGACTGGACTACTTCCGTATGCTGGCACCACGTGAGGTGCAGCTTGATGTTTTCCGTGCGCATCTTCAGCTTGCACGCGAGTGCAACTTGCCGTGTATTATTCATGTGCGCGACTCGCATGATGATGTGATGGAGTTGCTACGCGCTTATGGGAAAGATTTGCGCGGTGTCTTCCACTGCTTTTCTGGCAATGTTGCGCAGGCGGAGGAATGTCTGGCATGCGAAGGGTTCATGATCTCGTTTGCGGGTCCACTGACGCGCCAGGACAATCAATTGCCAGAGGTGGCGCGTATGGTGCCGTTGGAGCGCATGCTGGTCGAGACTGATAGCCCTTACCTTGTGCCTAAACCTCTGAAGGCTCGGCGTAACGAGCCACTCTTTGTCAAGTACACAGCGCAGAAATTGGCGGAACTTCGTGGTATGACCCTGGAAGAGATTGCCCAGGTCACTACGGCAAATGCTGTTCGTTTGTTCGGTCTAGGAGAACATAATGAAACTGTTTAATACACTGACACAGTCTCTCGAAGAGTTTGTACCGCTTGATGATACTGTACGCATATATGTGTGCGGCATCACTCCTTACGACACAACACATCTGGGCCACGCCTTTACCTATGTCTCGTTCGACACACTTATTCGCTATCTGGAGTATAGCGGGTATAAAGTGCGTTACGTACAGAATGTGACCGATATAGATGATGACGTGTTGCGTAAGGCCAGAGAGATAGGTATGGAGTGGGATGAACTGGGCCGTCGTGAGACTGCACGGTTTCTGCGCGATATGGATGCACTCAACGTGCGCCGTCCCGATGTCTACGCCAAAGCCACCGATGAAATTCCCAACATTATCACTATTGTGCAAGCCCTCGTTGCGAGCGGCTATGCCTACGAGAGCGAGGGTTGTGTCTTCTACAGTGTGAAGCAGGACCCAGATTTCGGTGCCTTGGCACGCGCTATTGGTCTATGTGACTACACGTCGATGCTCAAGGTGGCCAATGAGCATGGCAACTATCCCGATGATAAGCGCAAGCGAGATGCGCTCGACTTCGTGCTCTGGCAGGCCCAGGCTCCTGGTGAGCCAGCCTGGGATAGCCCGTGGGGACCAGGTCGCCCAGGCTGGCATATCGAATGCAGTGCTATGTCAATGCATTATCTCGGAGAGCAGCTCGATATTCATGGCGGCGGCGGCGACCTCGTCTTTCCCCATCACGCCTGTGAAAGCGCACAATCCGAGCACTATACAGGCAAGGTTCCCTTCTCACGCTTCTGGGCACATACTGGCATGGTCTACAAAGATAGTGAAAAGATGAGCAAGTCACTCGGCAATCTGATTCTCATCGGCAACTTGCTCAAAGAGTACAGTGCTGACACAATCCGCATTGTGTTGCAGAGCCACCATTACCGCGAGCCGTGGGAGTGTTGTACTGAAGACTTCAAAGTGGCACAGGAGACGGAGGAGATGTTGCAGCGCGTACGTTTCCTGGTAGGCCGCAACGCCAGCGGTGAGGATAGTATGCTGCGTAACCGCTTCAAGGCAGCAATGGATAATGACATGGATACCCCTAGCGCCCTCAACCTGCTCGGGGAGGCGGCAGAGGAAGCACTCGCTCAACACGACACTTGTGTCGGTGCTGAGGTGTTGCACTTGACTACAGTGCTGGGACTGTGTGTGTGATATCTGTCTCTCTTCTCTATAGAAGGCGTCGGCTAGACCAACGCCTTCTATGTATCAAACTACATCAGATAGAGGATTTCCAATTGCACCTGTGTTTCTTAAAGTGCGGTTCTATGATAACATTGCGGTGAAAGTCTTGTTCTGGTTGAAGTACACGCACCTCATCAGCCAGCTCGATAATCACCGTTCCTGCACAAGGGCAACCGTGTGGTGAGCGGATAGGGTGACTACCGTTGTTATTTGATTGGAGTTCAAAACACTTAATGACAGCATCGCGTGTATCTTGTATTGATAGTTGACACTGCTCTGTTGCTTGAGTACACAGGAGCCGAATATGGGGACGTGCTTGCAGAGCATCAAAAACGTTGGCATTGGGGTGATTATATCGCGTTCCCTCTGTGCCCACAGAAATGACGACAACAGATGGATCAAGACACGACTCTGTCTGGGTCGTCTGCGTGTAGGATATGTGAGAATTCGTCAAGCAATTCCTCTTCGTTCATGTATGCATACGATTGCGGACGAAACACTCCCCAGCCAATAGTCTCAGGGTCTATTCTACCTTGTTTTACGTAATGGCGTGGTATCTTGGTACGAAACGCGGCTTCTGGACGCAACATCCAGCCAGGCATAGTCGGCACAATTCGCACAGTTTGGAGGTCGCGGAAATCCATCATCCAAAGCGTAATGGTGCCGTCCTCTACATCGATGCTATCAACAATACCACTGATAGACCAATTAGCCTCACTGCTTTCCGGGTTGGGATCAAGAGTAATTGCAGATCGATTGTCCCACTCCATAACCTTACGTAAGCGTTGGAAAGTTGCATCATCTAAATGATACGCAGCTTTGAGAATGGTGTCAATAGTTTTCTTTGCAGTATTTGCCTTTTGTGAATTATAATGACCTACATAAGCCTCCTCTTCCCACATCAACATTGCCTCAGTAATAGAACTGCATTCCATACTACTCAGATCGGAAGGAACAGGAATGGTGCGCATGGCATGGCTAGGAATGGAAGCGCTCTTCATTTGCTCTATGAGCCATGCATTAGCTACGTCCCAATTGAGTATAGCGGCGAGAACCTCGCATGTCATGTTACGTTGTAATCTATCGGATCTAGGCGCTACTACCCAAAAGTTGTCGGAGACATAGTATCCGTTGCGCTCAATGGCAAGTTTGACTCGCTTTCCCCAAGAAGGATCTGATGAATATGACACCAACACCTTGACGCCAGCGAGTATAGATTCCTTATCCAGTCTTGGTCTTTCCAAATCGTCTGGATACAGAATGGTTGTAGCGCGTTCATAATTTATAACCAGTAAATGATCTATTGTGCCCTTCACACTATCGAGCCAGGGAACCATTTTAGATGCGTAATCGCTTCTTTTCTTCCGGTTCGCAGGTTTCCCTTTACTTGCACCTTTAATGATCTCAGCAAAACTGCTCATTTTTACGCAACCAGAGGTGATCGTATCCCAGCTATGCTTGGGTAGTATCGTATAGTAGTCCATCAAGTAAGTATTTTGGGAGCCTGCAGAAGCACGATTTGACTCATTCCATGTCGCTTGATCGGCAACGATGGGCGAAACAGTAAACAGCCCCGAATTTTTAAACGCATCATAGGTAGCTGGCTGCACAGTGCGCACCCTAACACAAGCACGATTCTTAGAGCTTTTTCTGGCAAATAGGACCATAGGTCGTACAGTTGGGCCAGAGGAGCTGGCAAATACATTAGTTGGTAACTCCCACAACTCAAAGACATCACAATGCTCAAGGAGCTGCTTGCGAAATACTGGAGAAGCTCGGGATGTGGCAAAAGAACGTGGCATAAGCATTGCTAGATAGCCATTTGGTGCTAGACATTCAATTGCATGTCCAAGAAATTTATTTGCCTCTTCGTTCCATCGTCTTTCTCCTTCGGTATTTAGACCCTGTTCAGTTTTGAACGGTGGATTACCAACGATGATATTTGGTTGGTGTGTCCTTAACCAGTCCCATTGCAATGCGTCTTGACCGTCGATGTGCCAACTATCCTCTGATGTAGATAACAACAACCCTGATCCCGCTAGCATGGCTGTAAAAGGGTCGTCATCATTGCCATGCAGAGAATCGAGTAAAGAGGCTGGCGCGTCGATAAGGTTAGAAAGGCGTTCATGTGCAGCAACCAGAAAACTACCCCAACCACATGTCATATCGACTGTTACCCTCTGGTCAGGAGGAAGATATTCTACAGGGATGTTTTCCCAGATGCGGCGCGTTAGAAAGAGAGGAGTATCAAAACGCCCTCTTTGCCTACGCTGCTCTTTATCATATGCTTCTCTATAAAGTTCAGTGAGCATATCTGGCACGAAGCCTGCATAGCAGACTTGCCTGAGCAGGTAGTATGCTTGTTCGGCTGCATCATGATATTTTTCAAAGAGGTCGGGTTGAAAGTAACGATCAAACCGTTCATAGGCTGCCTCGATAAGTCTTGCTAGTGAAACATGATTACGACGCAATGTGTCACCAAAGACACCAGTATCGGCCAAAATAATGGCCCCAAGCAGTTTTATGGAGAGCGAAGTGAGATCTAAATCGTGCGTGCCGATGTCGGGATGTGCTCTTGCATAATTGCGTAAGGCCTCAACTGCTAAAGCAAAATGTTTGACAAGTAGCTTCCGTGTTACGTTAGCAGCCCAAAGGGACAACTGCAAGGGTTGTATTTGGCGAAAGATAGGTAGTGTAAATGTGTCTCTCCCTTGTTTGACATCAATGATACGTTGTGGCCTGAGATCAACATCGTACTTATTAAGCACACTATCAAGGCGATCATAAGAAATATGAGACTCAACGAGAATGGGCTTTGCTTGATTATTTCCACTGACAGCATTCGCCGCCCAGAAAGAGAACTCGTTATCACGATGAAGAATATGAAAAGGGGCAGATGACTGTGCCAGAGTTGATACCAGCGTCTCGTCATCAAGCCCATTCATTGCATTAAATACTGTTAGTGCTGCATAATCAGGGGTACGATGGATCAGATGAGCAAAGGCGAGAAGATTTGTTTTGAGGGTTCGCTCTTTTTCAAAGGAGGCAAAGGCATAGTCCTCCAAGGTAGCGCTTTTAAGAAAGCCACGATTGAAAATACCTTCGCGGACCGCTGCAAGGGCATTTGCTGGAAGCGGTTCTGGTCGCTCGAAACTTTGAAATACTTGCCAGTTCCACATGTTTGCACTCTATTCTACGCTAAAATGTGTTCTCGTTTATTTAAACGTTGCTACTGGCTAAGCTTATCTAAAGATCACTTTTTGGTAGCTTGTGCTGCAATGCTACTTCGAGTCTCTTCCTCCAGCGCCTCTAGAAATATCCACATGACCTGTTGTCCACCGGGATCGAGGGCATCAAGTATAATACGCTCACCAGCCTTGTTTTTACAGATAGCAAGGATGGTTTGCGAACCATGAACCAAAACAGCTTTTTGCAGACTATTAGGGTCACCCATCACATCGCGCAATCTTGTAATTGCCTCGCGAATTTTTTGTAGGGACCAGCTATGATTCCTGAGTTGACGTACGAAGCGTAGTTGTAAAAGGTCGTCAAAGCTGTAGAGGCTACGTGTGCCAGAGCCATGAGCTTGTTGAATGCTGGGAACAATAATACCTTGCTTTGACCAATAACCAAGCTGTCGCACAGAAAAGCCGCTTAACTGAGCTACTTCAGCAGTTGTATAGAAGCGAGTTGTGCTATCATGATCAAACATGCCTCAAGCAACCTCCCTTCAATAGTAACATAACCAAAACTACAAAGTCAAGGATTTTTTGTCTTTACTGACGTTTTGATATAAGGAGGGGCCTTTTCTCACCACCTCTGGCGAGAAAAAGGATGGAAGAAAGATGAGATCGTTCGATCAAGCAGAAACCAAATCAGCGTGAGGAGAACGATCTCAATGAATGCATTCAGCCCATGATGTGCTGTCTGGCACCAACACGTCAAGGAATTTTTTCACCGCTTACATGCTCATCAAAGCAAAACATTGGCGATGTTGGTGATGGGAGCCATCCGAGCGGAAAGTATCGTGCTGCCCAAAGTAGCAGAAGCGTTACTAGAGGAAAGTGATGCGAAAGTATCGAGCCTGGAACGACGACTGGAGCGGTTTTTGAGCAATGAGGTAACTATTCAGAAGGGTCAGGAAAAAGCGGGAAGAACGGGATGACCTGAAAAAGTGTGATTGAGTGCATAGAACAGCTCAATTCCTTGTTTGCGTAAGGTCGACAGATAGCTGCGGATGCGACAAAACGCGGCAATTCCCTGCG
>JAFATZ010000312.1 GCA_019243675.1 Ktedonobacteraceae bacterium
TTCGGCCAGTTTGCGGTTGAGCACGAGTTCCATGTTGCCAGTGCCTTTGAATTCCTCGTAGATGACATCGTCCATACGGCTACCAGTATCAACCAGGGCTGTGGCGATGATGGTGAGGCTACCACCTTCTTCGATCTTACGGGCAGCGCCGAAAAAGCGCTTGGGTGGGAAGAGAGCACTTGGGTCGAGGCCACCCGATAGCGTGCGCCCACTAGGTGATACAGCCAAGTTGTAGGCTCGGCTTAGACGGGTAATGCTATCGAGTAAAATTACCACGTCGCGCCCGCCCTCGACCAGACGCTTGGCACGCTCCAATACCATCTCGGCAACTCGTGTATGCGCTTCAGTTGGTTCGTCGAAGGTCGAACTGATGACCTCCGCACGGACGGAGCGCTTCATATCAGTAACTTCTTCGGGACGTTCACCGATGAGAGCAATCATCAGATGAACATCGTCGTAGTTTTCGGTGATAGAGTTGGCAATGGATTTGAGCAGCATCGTCTTACCAGCTTTTGGCGGAGAGACGATGAGACCGCGCTGCCCACGCCCGATGGGGGCTACGAGGTTGATGATACGACCAGAGATGTTGGAGGGACTTGTCTCTAGATCGAACATCTCGCGAGGGAAAATCGGTGTCAAAACATCAAAGTGGGGGCGGCGCTTAGCAACCTCAGGGTCTACTCCGTTGATGGCTTCAACGCGTAAAAGCCCATAGTACTTTTCGTTATCTTTGGGAGGACGAACCTGCCCAGAGACCATATCTCCGGTGCGTAGACCAAAGCGGCGGATTTGTGATTGAGAGACATAGACATCCATGTTGCCTGGCAGAAAGCGCTCCTGCCGGAGGAAACCGAAGCCGTCTTCCACAATCTCCAGCACACCAGCGCTGAAGATATTCCCTTGCTGCTCGGTATGGCTCTGGAGAAGTCGAAAAACGAGGTCTTGCTTCTTGAGGGTAGTGTAGCCGGAGAGTTCGAGGTCGCGAGCAATTTCGCGTAACTCCGACAAGGTTTTTGTTTCTAGCTCAGCAATGTTCACAGTGGATTGGGCGAAGAACATTTTTGTAAAGGAATACGCCCATTCTCCTTTCTGGGTTGGATATTAGGATAAGGTGGGAATACGTCTGTTTTGGGGGTGTACTAAAAGACACCCCGCTTGCAAAACATGCGGTAACAGGAACTCTGATGGATGTAGAGATGTTCATCAATACACTGAAGTACATTAGTACACTCTACAAAACACTCGTTGGGAACCTGTTGAACTATCTGTGATGCGGTACGTTTCTTTGGAGCTAGCATGAATATACCACATGCACATAGCAAGTGTCAAGAGCAATGGACCCTTTGGTCCTACACCCCATTTGACAATGGAATACGATCTGGGTTGCACAACAATACCCATCTGTTGTATGTTAATACGAGTATGTCCATTTTGAAGAAGGAGAGAGAAATATGCCAGAAACCGCAGCCAATGATACTGTGTTTCATACATACCGTTTAAAGAATGGTTTGCAAATTGTCGGTCAGCCAATGCCCGATTTCGAGTCGGTCTCCGTGTCGTATTATGTCCGTACTGGTTCGCGTGATGAGCAAGATGCCACTATCGCCGGAGTCTCGCATTTTCTTGAGCATATGGTCTTTAAAGGTACCAAAACGCTCGATTGGCAGCAAATTACACTCGAGTTCAATAAAATTGGGGCTGAACTGAATGCCTTCACCTCACATGAGTCCACAACCTATTATGCGCGTGTGCTGGGCGAGTATTTGGAGCGTGCTGTAGCCTTGCTGAGCGATATGATGTATCCCCGGTTGGCTCAGGACGATTTTGAGACGGAAAAAGAGGTGATTATTAACGAGATTGCCCGCTCCGAAGACCAACCTTATAGCTTCACCTATCGACGCATGATGCACACCTACTTCGGCGACCATCCCCTAGGCCACGATGTGTTAGGCTCTCGTGAGAGTATCCACACTATGAAAGTTGAGCAGATGCGTGACTACTGGCAGCGCCGCTATGCCGCTAACAATATGATTCTCTCGGTGGCTGGCAAGTTTGATTGGAACCATATCGTCGAACTGGCAGAGCGCTATTGTAGCAATTGGCCGACGGGCAATGCAGAGCGCAATGTGTCACACTATGAACCCCTTCGGCCAATCAACGATATTGTCGTTGACAAGAAGCTCAAACAGCAGATTTTGATCCTCGCGATGCCTGCAGTAGACATCGTAGACCCTGACTACTATGCCGCTGTACTGGCAGGAAGTATCCTGGGCGATAACGATGGGTCACGCCTCTACTGGAATATTCACCAGAAAGGACTGGCAGAGTCGGCAAGCGCTGGCTTATGGGCCATGCAGGGAACGGGCATCATGATCATGGAAGCTAACTCGACTCCTGAAGGTGCTCCCCATGTGCTTAAGCTGCTACGCGCTGAACTGGATAGCCTGCTCACAGATGGCGTACACGAGGATGAACTGCGTCGCGCCAAGGACAAGTGGATCAGTAGCCTTGTCCTCAGTAGCGAATCGACCTTTGCTCGTATGCGCTCACTAGCCAGTGATTGGGTGACAGAAGGACGCCTGGTGAGTATTGATGAGGAAGTCGAGCGCATCGAGCGTGTAACCTGTGAGGACGTAATGCGCTCTCTGCACCGCTTCCCCATGCGCGATAAGCAAGTACTCACAGCCCTAGGGCCATTAAGTGAACAGGAACTTGTAGCATAGCTAAAAAAAGGGAGGTCTCATACAAGCGCGCAGGGCAGTTGTCCTGCGCGCTTGTATTTTCATACCTCATATGCTACACTTACTACAGGACTACCCTAACTTATTTCGGCTTTTCCTCCTGTCGGCGGAACAGGAGTAGCAATAGATATATACATGAATAATCTCTAGAACAAGCTACATATATTGTTGTAGTTAGGAGGTCCTTTTTACCTTGACAACAGAAAAAATTCGACTGGTGCCGCTAGGTGGTCTAGGCGAGGTCGGAAAGAATATGATGGTCGTCGAGTATGGCGACGACATCTTTATCGTTGATGCTGGGGTGATGTTTCCTGATGAAGAAATGTTTGGTGTTGATTTAGTTATCCCCGATACGAGCTATCTCGCTGACAAAAAGCACCGTATTCGTGCCATCCTCATCACACACGGCCACGAAGACCATGTTGGCGGCTTGCCCTACGTCTTGCCCATGCTTGATTTTCCTCCCGTCTATGCCACACGTTTGACCCAGGGTTTAATACAGGTCAAGCTGAAAGAGCACAAACAACTTGAGCAAGCAATTGTAAACGTCGTTCAGCCTGGCGATGCAGTGACGCTAGGTGAGTGTCTGATTGAGTTCTTCCACGTCAATCATAGTATACCCGATGCTGTTGGCATTATCATTCATACACCCCTAGGAGCTATCGTTCACACTGGCGACTACAAGTTTGACTATACTCCCGTCAATGGCAAACCTGCCGACTTTGCGACATTAGCACGTATTGGTAACGAGGGAGTGCTGCTGATGATGGGAGACAGCACGCGCATTGAATCCCCTGGTTACACGCCCTCTGAACGCGTTATCAATGACTCATTCGACAAAATCTTTGCCAATGCGCCAGGGCGTATCATGATTGCCACTTTTGCTTCTCTCATTTCCCGTGTGCAGCAAGTAGTAGACGTTGCGGTACGCTATGACCGTTTTATCGCATTAGCGGGCCGCAGTATGATCAATAATGTGCAGATGGCTATGGAGCTAGGTTACCTGCATATTCCCAAGGGAACGCTGATTCGCGTCGAAGACCTGAATAAGTTTCAGCCGGAGCAGGTTGTCGTTATATGTACGGGTAGCCAGGGTGAGCCTACCTCAGCCCTTACTCGTATTGCCAATCAGGATCATCGCTCTATACGCATCGAGCCTGGCGACACCATTATTCTCTCGGCCACACCTGTACCTGGCAACGAGAAGGTAGTCAACCGCACAATTAATAGCCTCTTCCGTCAGGGTGCCGAGGTGTACTACCAAGCCATCTCAAATGTCCATGTATCAGGGCATGCCGCGCAGGAAGAACTCAAATTAATGCTTGGCCTGCTACGGCCACATTTCTTTATGCCCATTCACGGTGAGTATCGCCAGTTGCTGCTGCATGCCAAGTTAGCACACTCAATGGGAGTAGCCGAAGATCACATTGTGGTGGCCGAGGACGGAGATATCGTAGAAGTCACAACCGATTCCATTACCTTGGTAGATCATACGACTAGTGGCAACGTTTTTGTAGATGGCTTGACCGTCGGTGATGTCGGACAGATTGTACTGCGCGATCGCAAGGTGCTGTCCCAGGATGGTATCCTGATGGCTGTTCTCACCGTCGACAAAGAGACAGGACAACCAATTGCTGGGCCGGATATCGTCTCGCGTGGCTTTGTCTATATGCGCGATGCGGAGGAACTGTTAGAAAGCGCACGCCTGCATGTCCTGGAGTCATTCATCGGTCTCAATGGTCATGCCTCAGACTGGTCCTTCGTCAAGGAAAAGATCAAGCACACTCTGAGCGAATTTCTCTACGAGCGAACACATCGCCGTCCCATGATTTTACCTATTGTGATGGAAGTATAAGAGAGAAGCGGTGGAGGATTGCTCCACCGCTTCTCTCTTATACCCTATTGCTTCTCTGGAACATTTGCGCTATCATACGGGTGTCTCTGCATTTCTATACTAAAGAGAGGAGAGAACCGACTATGGCAGGCGACCAGCAGAAGAAAGAGTCGAAGCGCCAAAACGAACGCGTTGTACCAAGCATTGCACCGACGGGTTCTGCTCGTGTAAGCCGCGCTGCTGGTAGTATTGGTTCTCAGAGCGCCAAGCAGACGAGACAAAATGTGCAGAGTCTATCCTCCTCGCAGCAAACTCAACGCGGCGGGCAACGGAGAAAGCAGACGAGCAAGAGCAAGAGGCGCGGCTCATCTACCAGATCGGCACCTCCAGCCGCCTCTACTACACACGATAGCCAATTTATTAAGTGGCTCCAGGATCAATGGCATAGCATGGACGGGCACCAACGGCAGCGTTTTTTCAGTTTCATACTGCTGATCTTCTCTCTACTGCTCTTTAGTTCACTTACCGTCTTTCGCTCTATGCCGATTTTGGGGGCAATCGGTGCAATCTTCCTCCAGTTCTTCAACTGGTCTGCCTATCTGCTTGCCCTTGGTCTGATTGCCTTCGCCGTTGCCCACTTGGTAGAAGGCATCCTTAAGGAACGCTTCATACGCTGGTCAACGGTCATTGGGCTGTTGTGCATCTGGCTGCTACTGCTTATCGAGAGTCGCTTGCTCTTTGGTCCGGTGGGCATTCTTGCAGAGGTGCTTATCTACCCACTACTAGGTTGGTCACTACCCGTGGCACATGTGGCAACCCTTGGTCTGCTGCTTATTGCCTTCATTGTTACTTTTCGCATTACCTTCGGGCACATCCTGAGGGTGAGTCAGGCGCTGTGGCACCTCTTTTCACCGCCACAGAGACAACCGACGAGGGGAAATACTATACGTCCATCGCCTTTTCTTGGGCAACGGCCAAAGTACAGCCGCTACGGGGGTGGAGCAATGGCCTCCGATGCTGCTGATCCCTCAATTCCCAAACGTCAGGCGGCGTCACAAGCCGCACGTCCAACTCGTCGCTCAATGGCTGCAGAGAACGACCAAGGCTATGGCGTAGACTCCGAAGACGAAACATTGATAGAATTTACACCCGACTTCGGTGACGAGGATTTCGACGAGGACGCTGACAAGGGTATGACTGTTGCCAAACGTGTGCCACGCGATGCACGTATACCGCAACCACTTGATCCAGCCGAATATGCCAAGGCTGTACAGGACGTCAGCCAGCAATCCCTACCCTTCAATGCAACCCCGAAAAATGCAGTTGGCAGCAAGAAACACGAGAGGATGGAGCCACTCCAGCCCAATCCTAACAGACAGTCAAGTCGGCACAAGACAGAGCCAAGCAAATCCGACAGTCCGACACACGCTCCCGACTCGCCCTGGAAACTGCCCGATTCCTCGCTACTGCACAATCCAGAAGACGTGAAGCTACACATACTAGGTGACGATACGGCGACATTGGCCAAGTTGATTCAGGATACGCTGCGTAGCTTCCGTGTCGAAGCAGAGGTGCGCCAAGAGGATATTAGTATTGGTCCCACCGTCATCCGCTTTGGCATTCGTCCAACTGGCAAGCCCCAACTGATCCAGGATGAGAAGACGGGAAAGATGGTCCCTGTGCGCGACGCTGACGGCAATATTGTCTACGACGTGCGCACACGCGTGAGCCGCGTCATGGCCTTGCAGAATGACCTCGCCCTCGTGCTAGAGGCCAAGACGATTCGTATGGAGGCCCCCGTTCCTGGTCGCCCTTACATCGGAGTAGAGATTCCCAACAAAAATAGCCGACTCGTCACTCTGCGTGAAGTGCTGGAGAGCAAAGAATACCAGGCCGCTAAGGCGAAATCAAAGTTGGCGATTGGCTTGGGCAAGGACGTGGCAGGAGCTGTACGCGTCGGCGATCTCGCTCGCATGCCACACTTGCTCATTGCTGGCGCAACTGGAGCAGGGAAATCAGTTCAAATTAATAGCATTATTGCTAGCATCATCACTCAAGCTACACCTGATGACGTACGCCTGCTCATGGTCGACCCCAAAATGGTCGAGTTGAACATGTACAATGGTATCCCTCACCTACTCTCGCCTGTCGTGACCGAGGTTGAGAGAGTCGTGCCACTGCTCAAGAACGCTATTCATGAAATGGAGCGGCGTTACCGTCTCTTCTCACAACTAGGCGTGCGTAATCTCGATAGCTACCGACGTATGCGCGCCGAGAAGCTTGCCAAGGGAGATCGTTCACTGGCCAATATGCCCGCTATCGTTGTGATTATTGACGAACTAGCAGACCTGATGATGGCTGCACCCGAAGAAGTAGAGGGTATGATTTGTCGTCTGGCACAACTGGCACGCGCTACTGGCATTCACCTCGTCGTGGCCACACAGCGCCCCTCCGTCGACGTCATCACGGGACTGATTAAAGCAAACATCCCGACGCGCATCTCCTTCATGGTCAGTTCTGCAGTTGACTCGCGCACGATCATCGACATGGGTGGAGCTGAGCGCTTACTCGGTCGCGGTGACATGTTGTACTTGCCAGCCGACGCCGGACGTCCCGAGCGTATCCAGGGTTCATTCGTAGCTGATGACGAGGCCGAGGCGCTGGTAGCTTTCTGGCAACAACAACACGCCGAGCACCTCGCCGCAGTAAGCAGCACACCAGGAGCCACTCCCACACCGACCCCCACGCAGAGAGTTGAGCCAGGCTGGGAGATAGAGGAGCACCCCTCCGATGACTTTGAGCTAGACGACGACCTGTTGGAGAAGGCTGAAGAGGTGGTACGAGAATACGGGCGTGCCTCCATATCGCTTCTGCAGCGCCGTCTGCGCATCGGCTATTCTCGTGCTGCTAGGCTGATTGATCTGTTAGAGGAACACGGAATCGTCAGTTCCTTTGAGCAGGGCGGACGCTCCCGTGAAGTCCTAGACAACAACGGCGACGATGATCGGCGTAACAGTGGGTTCGGCGAAGGCCACAGTATAGCTGATGAGGCTGACGATATTATGGCTGAAGAGAAGGCGCGTAACGAGTTTCTACGCAAGCAGGCGGCTGCGGGGCGTTCGCCTCAACAGGGAAGGTCGCAGGCTCCAGCAGAACAGCAGGACGACAATGAACCTTAGAGATATTAAGCTACTTCCCTAATAGTCAGGTCAATATTATCAATAACTGGAAGTGAAAGATGCTTCGAGACGCGCAACAAAATCCATTCCTCCAAAACTTCTTCCAATTCATCTCTGCACGCTTCAAGTGCCTCTGCATTTGCATACACACCAGTAAAACTCGGAATTTCGCCATAAAATGGCTTATTGCCAGATAGAAGTTCGTATTTTGCTCTATGCATAGCGGCTTGTATATATTTTGTAAGCATTGTTCATCTCGCTTTTGAAAAGTTCTACGGGAGTAGAATAACGATGAAATATCACAAATCAAAAGAACGTACGCCCTTTTCGTGCTCACAGAAAAGTTGAAAGCGTGCATTCTGCTGATTCCATTCCACATAGTAAGCACTTTGATCGGGTTTGCCAAGAGACATCCACTCTTGGTATACCTGGCGCATTGTTTCCCAGAGGCCACCATGCCCACGCTCATGTCCTGACCACATACTTCCTCGCAAGTAGAGCTGTACTATTGTGCTCTTCTGCGCGTCAACCATTGTCATAAACGGAATGAATGATATTCCATCTTTCGCTTTCATTTTGGCCTTTGCCATCGTCATGCCAGGGACAGCCCACTGCAAGAACCAGTGAAAGTCTGCATTCCCAAAAAGGTCGGTCGCCATTTCGTTGTTTTCTTGCACAATGCGCTGCACGACGGGCTGTTGCAAGAGACTTCTTACGGAACTGGATGCTCTCGGGCCAGAACGCATCGGCATAAAACATAGATAGCGTGGGTCAAATCGTCCACTCGCACACCCATTTGTCTGTTTCTTAATGACAAGCAACCCACTTTTTTGTAGGCTTCCTTGCAAAATCATGACCAGACACCCATCTGAAGCTAACTGTTCATACCACGTAGCAGGGATGGTTGATGCACTGGCGGTTACGATAATACGGTCATAGGGAGCGTGCAGAGGGACACCGTGGTAGCCATCACCAACCAGCACCCGAACAGGACCTATAACAGCTTCCAAGGCTTGCTGCGCAGAGCGGGCGAGGAATTCTTCCACGTCTATGGTTGTCACGAGAGCAGGATCACCCACAAGATAGGCAAGCAC
>JAFATZ010000349.1 GCA_019243675.1 Ktedonobacteraceae bacterium
GCATCGCTGGGGGAGTTGCTGACGTTCTACCGCCAGATCAAGCAGCGGGGCCTACCCATCAAGATGGCCCTCAACCACGGTAGCTCGTTGGCCTTCTACTTCGACGACCCAGAGGGGAACATGATCGAGATCTACTGGGCGACCAACATCCAAGTTCGCCATCCCTATGCCGACCCTATCGACTTCGACTTATCAGAGGAGGAGTTACTGCGCGATGTGCAGCGTGTGGCACAGCAGTTCGGACAAATCACACACCCTTAAAGGTCCACATGGCACTTAAACCATCTGCACACGATCAGCGTAATCTGCGCGTTGTGCATGGCGCATGCCCTCACGATTGTCCGGATACCTGTGCTCTAGAAACGCTAGTAGATGAGCATGGTCGTGCGGTAAGTGTTTATAGTATACTTAAAGAAATTCTCTTGATGTCTTGTCTTGTTCCCATCGGTTTCGCAGAGTCCTCTCAAGGAAGGAGCCATCTATGACTCACGAGGTACCATCTGAACAGGAGTGGGTTGAAAACGAGGCTACCTCTGGTAGTGCGTTTTCTCCATCTCTTTTTTCACCGCCCGACCGTGGGTGGCAGCTAGTTCGGCTGCCAGAGTTGGCAAGCAACGGTTTCCCGTTCTCGCCGACTTTTATCCTCCCGAAAAGTACAAAGAGCGTCAATTCCACGGTTCCCACCGCCGAACAGATTTTGCCCTTTGGCTTTCACTATTGGCAACGACACAAAATCCTCAACCGACCGGCGATTGACCTGACCAAAGGATACTATGACCCACACAGCCAGACCTATACCATTCCTTTGCGGGCAGGTGGTGATACCGATGGCGGCACCATTGATACGGGATACTGGACGGAGAAATGCGGTGGAGATGGAGAAAAGCCCTCGAAAGAGTGGGACATAACCGAAGACAGCGTGACGGATTAGCGTTCTTGAGCGAAATGAGGAGAGACGACCATGATTCCTAGCCAAACGGTGCTGGTGCTTACCCAACAACTTGATGCTCACGCCGATTTGGTCATTCACGAGCTGAACCGGAGGAACGTGCCTGTTATGCGGTTCGATACCGCCGATTTCCCTCAACGAGCAACCCTCATTGCCCGCACCAGAAATGGAAAGTGGGAAGGCACTCTGCTCACCCAAAGCCACTCCCTAGAGTTGGAGCACATTGCGAGCATCTGGTATCGCCGCCCTGCTCCGTTTGAGCTTGACCCTGCCTTGCCTCCATCTGGGCAGCAGTTTGCAAGCGCTGAGGCCCGCATGGCTATTGGAGGACTGTTGAGAAGCGCTCATTGCCTCTGGGTCAACCATCCTGAGAAAATCGTGAGCGCCGACTACAAGCCCTGGCAGTTGCAAGTGGCAAGCGACTGCGGGTTGGATATCCCTGCCTCGCTTCTCACCAATGAGCCTACAGAGGTGTTTGCTTTCTTTGAGCAATGTCGGTCGCATATGATCTACAAGACGCTCTCGGGTGGGCTGATTATATCGGAGAGCGGCGAGGCGGTCAGCATTTACACCAGCCGCGTCACGCTTGATGACTTACGCATGGAGAGTGAGCGTGTGCGCTCGACTGCGTGCCTTTTTCAAGAACTGGTCCCGAAGAAAGTGGAACTGCGCATCACCATTGTCGGCAATCGAGTGTTCTCAGCAGAAATTTCCTATCGTGACCCTGACCAGGCTGCCCTTGATTGGCGGACCGCTTACCAGAACTTGCAGTACCGTGTGTACGACCTGCCAGAGGAGATCCGCCGCAAGTGCCTTGCCTTCATGAAACAGTTGGGTTTGTCATTTGCTGCTCTCGATATCATTGTCACTCCAGATGACCGCTACATCTTCGTAGAGGCAAATGCTTGCGGCCAGTGGAGTTGGATTCAAAACGCTACCGGCCTGCCCATTTGTGAAACACTGGTGGATCTATTGGTAGGAAGAGCAAACGGAGTAAGCTATGCAACAACTTGATGGACAGGCCCGCCCCTACGCCCAATCTCTAGTGGCGACGTTAAAAAAGGAAGGAATGGTCCACTCACCATTGGTCGAAGCCGCGTTTGAGCAGGTTCCACGGCATGCCTTTATTGACCTTTTTTTTCGCAGAGAAATCCGCGACCGCAAAATGCACGTGGAGGAAGTACGCCCTTCGTCTTTTCCAAACGTTGGCGCTTGGCTTCAAGCTATTTACACCAATGAGCCACTGGCGACGGCTTGTGATGAAGAGAGTACCGCAACCAGTTCCAGTTCGTCGCCTGCTGCCATGGCAATTATGCTGGAAGCGTCTGAACTGCGCAAAGGTATGCGCGTGCTCGAAATCGGGACGGGGACGGGCTACAATGCAGCGCTGATTGCTGCCATTGTGGGTAGTAACCACCAGGTGTTTACAGTAGAAATCGAGGCCGACTTGGCCGCACAGGCACAACTTCGGCTCGATCAGGTAGTCGGTTTGGGAGTGACGGTACATACGGGTAATGGACTAGAGGGATATGCCCCTGGCGCACCCTATGACCGTATTCTGGCGACTGGGAGTACCTCGACCGTTCCCCTGCCCTGGCTGGAGCAGGTGCGAGCGGGCGGGATTATCCTGATGAATTTGATCGGGCAGATGGGCGCGTGTGCCTTTCTCAAGATTGTGAAGAAAGAGGCCGGGCTTGCTGCTCATGGGCGCTTCCTCTCTGGTTCGGAGTTTATGGAGTTGCACGAGGTGGGCAAGTATCCGTGCAGGAGAGCGAGCCTGGTTGGTCAGTATTTGGCCCGACCGATCGCTGCACAACAGTCTGTCACCCACGCTGACTTTGATGTCTCGCTGCTGTGGGATCGTCGACTGGATTTTGCGCTCCAACTCGCTTTTCCCCAAATGTCTTTTGCCTCGGCCTATGTGAAGCCCATGTGTCCCTGCCTAATCGATGTGGCAGCAGATACCATGCTGCTCTTCCGACCCACTGGAGACGGGCAGTGGCAAGTCGAAGTGCGGGGTGATACGCAACTCCTTGAACGTGTTTTGACAGCCTATCACCAATGGGTGAAGCTCGGACGGCCCGACGTGAGCGCATACCATCTGCATATCGATTCCTGCGGGAGGCAGGTGGTGACCCTCACGCCCTCTTTCCAGTGGAGTGGGACACCCACCTGGGTCATTTACGAATAAGAACGCCGGTTACCTTTTGAGATTGCCCCAGTTTTGTGGAATCACAAGATTTAGAGGCTAAATGCTAGTTAAAATATCTGCACACAATCAGCATAATCTGCGCATTGTGCATGGCGCGTGTCCTCACGATTGCCCGGACACCTGTGCTTTAGAGACGCTAGTAGACGAGCATGGTCGTGCGGTAAGTATTCGTGGTCGTGCGGACCATGCAGTGACGCGAGGGTGGCTTTGCGTCAAGGTCAATCGTTATCTAGAGCGGGTCTATCATCCTGAGCGGTTGCGGTACCCAATGCGTCGTGTTGGCCCCAAGGGAAGCGGCAAGTTTGCACGTATCTCTTGGGATGAAGCCATTGTGGAGATTGCTACTCGCTGGCGCGATATCGTGAAGCAGCATGGAGCGCAATGTATTTTACCGTATAGCTACGCGGGAACTATTGGCCTCGTGCAAGGAGCTGTCACCGATAACCGTTTCTGGAACAGATTAGGTGCCTCTGGCCTCATACGTGCTATCTGCGGCTATGCTGCTGAAGAGGGCGTGCTGCTTACCGTGGGAGGACGTCTGGCACCTTCGCTCCAGGACCTTGTTTACAGCAAACTCATACTTGTCTGGGGTAGCAATCCTGCCAGCACTGCGCCGCATGTCATGCCCTTCTTACGGCAAGCACAACACAATGGCGCACGTGTTATCGTCATTGATCCCATCCGCACGTTAACTGCCCGCTCTGCCGATCAGCACATTCAACCATTCCCCGGCAGTGACGCAGCACTTGCACTGTCGATGATGTATGTCATGGTAAAGGAAGGATTGCACAAACCTGAGTGGCTCAGTCAGCACGCTCTAGGATGGGAACGTCTGTTGGAACGGGTGCTACAGTTTCCGCCAGAGCGTGCCGCAGCAATCACCGGATTGGCTGCTGAAACCATTGTGTGCCTTGCCCGTGACTACGCTACGCTGACACCTGCGATGCTGCGCATCAGCGATGGTATCAACCGTCACACAAACGGGGGACAAATGGTGCGTGCCCTGGCGTGCCTGCCAGCCGTTACAGGACAATATGGCATGCGCGGCGGAGGTCTGATGTATAGTACGAGCGATTGGCTCAAGTGGGATAAAGAGTCAGTTGGTCACGCTCACGATCCAGCTTGTCCTCCTGTACCACGTGCATTAAATATGAATCGCCTGGGAGCTATCTTGACGGGAGAGGCCGACCCGCCCGTTTACTCACTCTACGTCTATAATGCCAATCCGGTCGCTTCCTCGCCAAATGCTAGCAAGATCGTTGAGGGGCTGCTGCGCGATGATCTGTTCATCGTTGTGCATGAGCTTTTCGAGACCGATACGGCGCGTTACGCTGACATTGTCCTGCCTGCTACCAGCCAACTTGAGCAGTTAGACCTACATAAGCCCTACGGTCACCTATCGCTGCAGTACAACACACCCGCCATTGCGCCTTTAGGTGAAGCGCGTAGCAATTGGGATGTGATGCGTGCGCTCGCCGCGGCTATGGGTTTCACTGAGCAATGGTTGCGGGACGACGCAGAAACCGTCATCCGCGAAGTTGTGGAGACGACCGCTGCTAGCAATCCTCTACTCGCTGATATCACGCTAGAACGCCTGCAGGCAGAAGGAACAGTGCCTCTACCAATTCCTGACGAAGAGCGTGTGCCCTTCGCCAACGGCATCTTCCGTACTGCCTCGGGCAAGGTGGAGATGTATTCTGAACGAGCACGCGCCAAGGGCTACGACCCGTTGCCAGCATGGGTACCGGAGATGGAAGCACGCATCGAGAGAACCGCATCCACTGAGGCTACTAAGCATGACCCGCTGCCCTTGCTCTGTCCAGCGGCACACCACTTTATCAGTTCAAGCCTCGGCAATGTGGAGCGCATGCGTACCAAGGAAGGAGTACCGACGCTGCGCATTCATCCAGTTGATGCTGAACTGCGAGGCATTCGCAGTGGGCAATTGGTGCGTGTGAGTAACGGGCGTGGTTGGTGCCGACTCATCGCCGATGTCACAGAGGATGTGCGCCAGGGCGTGCTAGCGACAACGACTGTCTGGTGGCCACGCTTTAGCCCTGATCAACGCAATGT
>JAFATZ010000016.1 GCA_019243675.1 Ktedonobacteraceae bacterium
CCCGTAAGTTCGTAGCCCTCGCGTGCTAGTGGGAGCAACACACGCCCACTACCACATGCCAATTCAAGCATGTCCCCGCCACTCAACTCTGCGAAATTGCGGTACATATCCAGGTCTTCGCTAAAGTGCGCGTGCTCACTATCATAAAAGGGCGCTATAAGGTCGTAGTCATCCATGATCAGCGCGTACTTCCTGGACTGGCTAGGCCCGTAATTTTCCAGTCGTTACCGATCTTATGTAGCCTGATATTCTCCGTCATGGTATTTGTACCACGTGTCACATCGACTGTAACCGTTGCTGTATCATTATTAACTTGAGCATTGGTGATGTTGTACTTAGTGACAGGCCCCACTACTTTGTCAATAGTTTGAGAAGCCTGCACGAAGACTTGCTGCGTAATCTGTTGCCCTTGAATAGAGACGCCGCTTGTATCCAGATACGTATACGCTGTAGCGTAGTCCTGCTGCTCGTACGCCTTATAGAAGCCGTCAACTGAATTTCTCGGTCCAGCGGTTGCAAGACCGGAAATAACAGTGACAACGAGAAATGCTACCAGACCAAGCACAACGACGCCACCGATAATAGATAGCGCTATCCACACTATACGCCGTGGTTTCTGTTGCTGCTGTGTCATAGTGTAGCCTGGAAGGGCTGGAACATCGTATTGCGACTGCCCCGATGGAACTTGCTGAGTTCGATTAGGATCGTAGCTCATTGGCATCCTCCTCATATTCAATCTCCGCGCCTAGTATAGCGTTACGGCCTGAGAATGACAAGAGTGTACCGGGGAGTGGGTCAACTAATGGTTGCTAATGTAAATACGGCTCCAATCATCCGGTGGAGTCAACCCCAGAGCATTGCTAACCACACCCTGCACATAGGGCTTGAGCAGGGAGACAGACTCCAACTGGTAGATCGGCAACCAAGCCACATCGTTCACCACCTGTTGCTCTGCTTGATTGTATTGTTGCAAGCGAGCATTCTGGTCACGGTTCACATCGGCCTGTTTCAGCAACTGCTCTACGGCATCGCGGTTGTGATTCTGACCGTAGTTCACCGTGTTCTGACTAGAATCTTTGGCGAACTGCAGCGTCAGCCAATCCTGGGCATCAGGATAATCGGTGAACCAGGTGTAGCGCCAGAGTTGTAGGCCATTAGCATTATTTCTCGTCTGACTGATCTCCTCGCCCAGTGTATTGAGAGCAACAATACGTAATCTGACGGTGATACCCAGCACGTTTTGCCACATCTGCATAACAGCAGTAATCTCATCCTCGGTTGCCTGCGAACTAGCATTAGAGGTAAATGTGATCTGTGGGATTTGCGAAATGCTCGTCCACCCTTCCTCCTGCATTCCCTGCTTAAGCAGCATCCTTGCCTGGGTAGCAGCGCCAGAGGTCTTCTTTATTCCATCAGGACCTGTCAGATTAGCATTATAGCCAGGCATGCCCTCAGGAACGATATGGTTCGTAGCTAAGTCGAGATCCTTGAGGACAGTATGCACAATGAGGTCCTTATTGAGGGCCAGCGCAAATGCCTGTCGAATATGGATATTGTCGAACGGCTTGACTAAGTAGTTCATCGCGTAGTAGCGCAGAGCCAAGATAGGCACTCGGTGAAATTCATTGGTACGTGTCTTCGCCTCAGCATAGCTCGCAGCAGGGATATCAGTACTGTCGATCTGACCAGCTTGGTATGCCTTATAACTTGTATCGACCGTCGTGTAGAAGGCCATGATCACTTTCTGCAACTGAGGCTGGGGTCCATAGTAGTTATGATTGGCAACAAAGACGATCTGGCTGCCAGGAGTATAATTTTGCACTACAAAGGGACCAGCACCACCACCCTCATTGAGATGCTCCGTCCACTTCTCCTTATACTTCTCAATCAGGCTCTTCTCTACCACGAAGGAAGTGGGATACGTCAGCGCGTTCAGGAAATAGACCCCTTTCGTAGAGGCAGTGATAATCACGGTGTCTGCATCGGGAGTCTGGATACTATCGCCGATGATCGTCGGTATCTTGCCGGAGGAGAGCTTATCAGCATCTTTAATCAACAGGTAGCTCGAGGCAACTCCAGACTTGACACTCGGCTGCAAAGCGCGGTCGAGACTGTAAGCGACATCTTTGGCAGTCAGCGCAGTGCCGTCACTAAACTTCAGATTGGGCTTGAGATGGAAGGTCCAGGTAACTCCATCGGATCCCTGGCTCCAGGACTGGGCAAGCTGCCCTTTCACATTCAGTTTATCGTCAAGTTGCACTAGACCAGTGAAGATCATATCAATAGGATTGATGGATGCAATATCGCTAACCAGGGCAGGATCAAGGGTTGCGATATCCCGAATGCCCTCTAGCGCAGAGGCAAATACTTGCTTATCAGCGCTCGCCTTCTGTGTTCCACCTTTTGTATTATCAGTACCGCAGGAAGCTAGCATTATTGCCACGAAGCAGAAAAGACTCAGCATGCACCTGAGCAGAAAGTGTTTTCGCTGTCTCATAGACGATGCTCCTTGTCTTCTAATAAGCTGATAAAAGGATTCTCGTTCTGCATAGAGTGCCTTCTGCTATTCTAGCACCTGCCAAATAAAAGGTTTGTCCAATTCTTGTCCGATTTTTGTCCGAAGTGGCTAGCCTCTCATTACTAATCCCTATACTATGATGAGGGTCAAGAATGTAACGGTGTACCTAGGAAAGTGACGGACATATGATATATAGAGAGATGGAACATAACTTATCCACCTCAGCACTCGCGGCAGAATGTATAAGAGAAGTCAGCAATTATCGTCATGGAAACCGTTCTAGTGATTTGTATAGTGTCGAACTATTGCGCCGTGCGACCGTGCAAGGCAGCCAAGATGCTCGGGTCTGGCTGCAGCGCTGCTTCAGTGAGATGGTGCGTGACTGGTTGTGCCTTCATCCCAGCAGAGAGGTAGCGTGTCGCCTGCATAACGAGGAGAACTATGTCGCTCAGGCTTTTGAGCGGCTCTGGCAGGCAACAACTCAGCAGAAGTTGCAGTTCAGCACACTCTCTGCAGCGTTAAGCTACCTGCATGCAAGCCTGAATGCAGCTCTCCTGGATGCACTGCGAGCCTACTCACGACCACAAGAAATGGCCCTGCCAAAGCTTGGTGAGCCAGGGGAGCCATCTGTGGAAGGCGCGACTTCTGGTGACGAGATCTGGGAACTTCTCCAACATATATTGCTCAGTACGCGTGAACAGCGATTGGCTTACTTACTCTTTCACTGTGGCCTCAAGCCCAAAGAGATTGTACGCTATTGCCCACAGGAGTTCGGCGACGTACGTGACATTTATCATCTACAGCGCGACATCATGGAGCGGTTGCTGAGCAATGCGAATTACGCCCATTGTCGGCTAGCAGCACCCTGCGTTACGTCATCTAGCTAAGGTTGTTCGCGTAGCGGACTGTCCGCTCTTGATTGTTAGCAGCTACACTAACAAAGGCAGACGCGGCGGTTGGCTTGGTGAACATCCTGCCAGCCAAGCCGTTGCGCCGATCTCTTCTAGTAAACAAGTACCTTGTTTCCATAAGGTAGTCTGTTCCTCTTTATTCTCGGCGAGGCGTGCCAGCGAAAGAAAGCAGGCAGCTTCGTCGAATAGGCGCTGAAAGCGGTTTGCCAACGTCAATGCCTGCTGTAAAAGTTCCCTCTGCTGCTGAAGGGGTTGGTATTCGGCTAAGCAGCGTAGAGCGACAACTTGCAGAGCAACAGAATGAGTTTTGTCAGCTATGTCGAGTCCTTGTTCTGCCAGTTGGACCGCCTGCTCCCGATGTCCTAATCCCGCGTGACAACAGCTCAAGTTAACGTAGGTGCAACCGAGCGCTTCTTGTTTTCCCTCCTCTTTGACAAATGCGAGATCGGCTTCTAAGTCGTCTTTAGCGAGATCATACTCCTGCAGATGAAGTCGCACAATGCCTCGATTACCATAGGCGCGGCTTGTTTGAGCCGCATCACCTATTCTGATTGCTAGATCGAGTTGACGTTCAAGGTAGAGAAGAGCTTGCTGGAGCTGTCCCCGTGACAGACAGACCAGTCCCAGATTGCCCACTACTTGCACCAACTGCCAGCGGGCATTCAGACGCTCAGCTAGTTCAACACTCGGCCGTAGAGCAGCTTCGGCTTGGTCTAATTTGCCCATACTCCAGTAGACGAGTCCTAAATTATTACTTGCAAGTGTTACGGAAAAACTGTCTCCTATCTGCTTGAATAGCTCTATGGATTGCTGGATATCACGAGCCGCCGCCACGTTTTCGCCTTTGGCCCACAGTACCACGCCTCGATTCCTGTACGCCTGAGCAGTGAGGTCTGTGTCTAGAGATACTAATCCTTCTAGCCAGCTAATGACCTGATTTATCTCAGACACTGCTTTGTCCAGATGTCCCTGGGACCGCAAGAGATTCATTTTTTCTAACCCAAGACGTGCCAAAGCAACGATTCTCGCATCGTCTGGTGCAGTGTGCAGCACTGAGTCGTCGCTGATCTCTTGCAGTAAATCATACGCTTCCTCAGAACGACCAAGCTCCTGTAGCGTCAAGATGATGTTGCTACCGGCTGTCACGAGAGGAAGAACGGCGTGACTAGCGCGGGATAATAAGAGGACCTGTTTGCCCAAGAGCAATACTTCCTCTGTACGTGCGGTGTAGTACAAAATGTGTGTCAAGTGAGCCAGAAATTCCGCTTGTTGATCCAATTTGCCAAAGCGGGCAGCCACCTCAGCGCCAAAGCGAATCTCCTCTTCCCATGCCCGCCAATATCCCCATCTCGAAGGCCAGGGATGTAAGGCGGTGATGAGTTCCACTGCTATTACATGCAGGTCAGATCGAGGATGAGCTTGCCCTAGTAGAACAAGCAAGCTTCCAAAGTGCTTCATAAGTTGAGCAGGCTGGTGACGATGCTGAACAACGTACTCGACTGCCCAAGCGATGCGTTCGCGTAGATGTTGCTCGTAATAGAGTGTCCAGCGATTTTGTTCGACTAACCAGTTCGTATTGTCTACGGGGGTAGGAGTTCCATTGCTCATGTATCACGGATTTCCTGCTTCTTTATTCCAACGCAATAAAATATCAGTTTGTAAGAAAGTGACTGTGAGTCGATGCAGACGGTAGACGGGATCCGCCAGAGAGCCAGTCACCTGGAGAAGTGAGTAGTTTATTAATTGAGCTAGAGCTGTGTCGAAAGTAGTTTCAGGTAAGGCACTAATTAAGCGCAGCCAATCTATATTTTCTCCATCTGATGATATAAGGAGCATAGAGAGTAGGAGTTCACGAGCTGGATCGTCCAAGAGCTGCCACGTGCGACGATAGATGTGGGAATACATGTGCTCGGGTGCCTGATGGCGGGCCTGTTGAAGTCCCTGCAAAACATAATCTAGAGGGAGACGCCCCAATTGAGCTGTGGCAAGCTTTAGGGCCAGTGGTAATCCACCTATCGTGTTGTATAGTTGAACTAGTATTTCCTCGGGGAGAGCTTTTTTCTGTCCTCGGCGCATCAATTCACTTTGTACTAGTTCTCGGCTATCTGTTAGTGATAGTTCTGGTACCGACAGAGTCTGTACGTAAGGGTATTCTCGTAATGTGTAGCGGCTTGTAAATAGGAAACGAGTCGCACCTGCTAAAGGGTGTAAAGCAGGTACGAGTGCTTGGCTATCAGCCATAGTCTCCAAATTGTCAATGATTACCAAATGGGGAACAGTTAGAAATACAGGCTTGAGTTGCTTCAGTTTTTCAGCAGTAGAAAGGCCAATCCATTGCTCCTGTCCTAACTGCTTCGTCAAGCGAGTGATAATATCATCTAGCGAACGTGTAGGGTCTTCGAGTAATGTTGTGACTTCCCCTTGAACAGTAAGCGTTTCTTGACGAGCACTAACCCAGAGCACATCGGCCCAGCCTCCCCGTTCAACCAAATGATCGGCTGTCGCCTGCGCTAAAGCAGTTTTGCCAATACCGCCTAGGCCCTCTATACTTACAAATTTGGGGCCTTCTGCAACGCTCAGAAGGTGTATAAGTTCCTGAAGAATTTCTGCGTTTCCAAAAAGTTGAGCATAGTCTGGTGGAGGCAAGTGACGACGTAAATAGATACCTTGTAGGCGACTGTGGGCATCCACCTCGGCTCGGCGCACTATGTCCACCAAGCGATTTAAGCCTGCTTCCAACCGACGGCGAAATTGGCGTTGCGAGACGTGAGCAGCAGCAGCTAACTCGTCAACACTGAGAGAGAATGGCACCAAAAAACGGTGATACAGTGTGCTCCAAGCTTCAAGTTCAGTATTTCCAACTTTATAATCGCTAGCCAGAGTCGCATACAAGACACGTGCTGAGGAAGGCGGCTCACTGCTATGAGGTAATCCCTCAGTTTGGCGGTAACGTCCCAAGTTCTCTACTGCGTAGGAGACTAAACGGTCATACAGCCGGATATTTAGTTCTGCAGGTGATGCCATAGTAGTTTTATCTGCAAGTAAATGCAGTTGCAGTAAACTAGAAGGAGCGTTTTGTCCTTGTTGCCACTCGTGTAGCGCATCCTCAAGGAGATCGGCTGTAATAACCTCAATTTCCATGCTCACTTTACCTCCAATTGATGAGCTGACGATTGCAAGAAGTGTTTTCATTATATTCTACTTAATTGGCAAAGTACACCGTTAACACTCCCCTTGCCTCAATCCCCCGCTGAGGAATATACTATCTTAGATAGAACAGTTCTTTCAGCAAAGCAAGAACCGAGTACTTCTTTAGGAGACACTGATGCAAATTGGTATTGGTCACCCAGGGGCCATTGCGGGTGTGAAGGGTCAACTGATCCTGGATTGGGCTAGACGAGCAGATGCAGGCCCCTTTTCCAGTCTTGGCAGTATTGATCGTCTGGTTTATCCCAACTACGATGCTCTTATTACATTGACAGCCGCTGCGGCTGTGACACAACGTATTCGTTTAATAACCACAGTTTTGCTTGCTCCATTGCGTAATGCGGGCATACTTGCCAAACAAGCGGCGAGTCTAGATGCGCTTTCTGGGGGCCGTCTCACGCTTGGCCTGGGCATCGGCAGGCGAGAGGACGATTTTCGGGCCACGCCTGCTGCGTTCCACGACCGAGGCAAGCGATTTGAACAGCAATTGGAGACGATGAAGCGTGTGTGGTCTGGTCAACCGCTGGCCGAGGACATTGGACCAGTCGGCCCACCACCTGTGCAGCCAGGTGGCCCTCCACTGTTGATTGGAGCCAATAGCCCTGCTGCGATGCAGCGAGTCGGCCGCTGGGGAGATGGTTTCATCGCTGGCGGTGGCAGTCCAGAGATGGCGCGTCAAGGCTATGGGCTTGCTGAACAAGCTTGGCAGGCTGCTGGTAGGGCTGGCAAACCGCGCTTCGCCGCAGGCATGTACTGGAGCCTCGGTT
>JAFATZ010000230.1 GCA_019243675.1 Ktedonobacteraceae bacterium
CACAGGTGCGGTGAATATCCGCCGCTTCATGGCTGTGGACGACTGTGGTACCATCATCAATCCGATGGTTGTTGAAGGGCAGATTCACGGTGGTCTGACGCAAGGACTTGCCCCGGCAATGTATGAGGAAATCTTTTATGACGAGGAAGGCAACATCCATGGAGGGAATTTCCAGGACTACCTGATTCCTACTTCAATGGAGACGCCAGCTTGGGAACTAGACCGTACTGTTACGCCGTCGCCACACCATCCCATTGGGGCTAAGGGTGTCGGCGAGTCACCCACGGTTGGTGCGCCACAAGCTATCGTCAATGCTGTCGTCGATGCGTTGGCCCATGTTGGTGTGCGTCACATCGACATTCCTATCACCCCTTGGAAAGTGTGGAACATTCTCAAGGAAAAAGGTTTGGCTGCTGACTAGTCATCCTATATTGTATCATTCTAGGGGGCACGATGCATTGTGCCCCCTAGAATCCTTTTCCACTTTTCCCAGGAGGGAACATATGTCTCAATCCCTACTTGACCTTGCCTATAAGCTCACACAGGCAGGGGAGCCATTCGTTATGGCAACGGTAGTGTGGTGTGAGCGGCCTGCTTCCGCCAAACCGGGGTCGCAGGCAATTATCCAGAAAAACGGCGAATTGGTTGGCTGGGTCGGTGGCAGTTGTGTGCAACCCGTGGTGACCCGCGAAGCCATGCGCATATTACGTGAGGGTGGCGATGCATATCTGCTGCGGCTAGGCGCGCCAGAAAGCGGAATCGTGCGCAGAGATGTACGCGTCTTCCCTATGACCTGTAGCAGTGGTGGCGTGGTAGATGTCTATATGGAACCGCATCTTCCGCAAACGCACCTGCTGCTCGTAGGTGAGTCACCGATAATCGCAGCTTTACAACGACTCGCTCCCACTATTGATTTTCGTGTTACTCAGTTGACACATGCCAATCTGAGCGAGGTAGAAATAAACGCGCACACTTATATTCTCATTGCTAGCCATGGGCATTACGACGAGGAGGCGCTCGAACGGGCAGTGGGCAGTCCTGCTGCCTACATAGGAATGGTTGCCAGTCGCCGCCGTGCAGACATCTGCCGCGACTATCTGCGTGCCTCTGGTATGAGAGAAGAGCAGATCGCACGTCTGAGAGCGCCAGCAGGGCTTGATATTGGTGCCATCACGCCCGAAGAAATCGCAGTGACTATTCTAGCCGAGCTATTACAGGTCCGAAGGCACACTCGCCAAGAACAGGCTCTCGTAAGCGATGAACAAGCAAGCACTGTCGATGACCAGCCCGTCGATGATGTTGCCGCGACAGTGGTTGATCCTATCTGCGGTATGCTTGTAGAGATAGCCACGGCACGCCATCGCAGTAGCTACGAGGGTCGTGACTTCTACTTTTGTTGCCCAGCTTGTAAGCGCCAGTTTGAGCACAATCCCACGCAATATGCTCTCCAAGAGAGGTGATAGATCAATTTCTCATAATCTCTTTCCTTCCTCTATAAAAAGAAAACGCGAAACGTGAACGCCCCACGGAGACGCCAGGCAATCGCTAGCGGTGGAATTACAAGTGATGTGACGAGTACCTCTATGATATGGTATGGTGCATGAGATGTGTATCGTAGTCGTTGTAGGCAGAAATGTCCGGTGAGGTATGCCCATAGACCCAGGCCACTAACCATCAAAAAGTTCGCACACTCTACTAAACCAAGAAGCACAAGCAATAACGCTCCTACAATACTATAATATTGCCAGGGAGGAGTGGCCTGAATTTTTTCGCGGTAGAGGTGCGGATGCTTTTTATAGAGCAGGGCATTAAACATACTTTTGCGCTGCTGATGGAGGCAAATACCCCAGCGTGCAGGTCGCACAGGATGAAGAACTAGCGCGTCTGACACGGTAACATATTTGGCTTCGCGCTCCAGAAAGGTGAAGAAAAGATCGCTATCTTCTCGCCATGGGGCGGTGAAGCGCTCATCAAAACCTCCAACCAATGCGAGTGCATCACGGCGGTAGAAGCAGTTCGCGGTTGCAAATTCAGACTGCTCAAGTTGAGCCGCGTTGTATTCATAATCAGTAGGCTCGTCTGGTAAAGGGACAATGATGCGTCCTGATGCTCCTATAATCCCGTCTGCAAAAGCGGCTACACCGACTTTGAGCCAATCTACATCGGGCATGCAATCGTCATCAGTAAAGGCAATCACCTTTCCTGCTGCAGCATGCCAGCCAAGATTTCGCGCTGCTGCGGGACCGTGAGGCACAACTGTAACTGGCAAATAGCAGATAGTATACCCGTACGGTTGCATCTGCTGTGACCAGTGCTCCACCTGGTGTCGCGTCTCTTGAGAACCTGCATCATCAACGATGATAATCTCATACATGATCGGGTCGAAATTTTGAGCGACCAGTGCAGCCAGACAGCGTTCAAGTAGATCGGGTCGTTTAAAGGTTGGTACCACAACTGAAACACATACGCTCATGTACGGTCCTGAATTTTTTCAAGCACAAATGAACCAATCACAAGTGCGTCAAGCGGCGAAGTCCAGAAGCATTCGACAGCATCACGCGGCGTACACACGATAGGTTCGCCACGGGTATTGAATGATGTATTGACCAAGACAGGAACGCCACATTTTGCTTGGAACGCTTTGATCAGATCATAGTAGCGGGGGTGTTGCTGTCGATTAATCGTCTGGATACGGGCTGTCCCGTCCACATGGCATACTGCTGGAATACGATCCACCTTCTCAGGCAACACCTCATAGACGAAAAGCATAAATGGAGAGACCTCAGCGCGAGTAAACCAGTGAGCGGCTTCTTCTTCCAACACCACGGGTGCCACAGGGCGAAAATCTTCGCGGTCCTTGATCTGGTTGAGTCGTGCCTGCATGGAGGCCTGAAGAGGTGAGGCGAGAATAGAGCGTGCGCCTAGGGCACGTGGACCAAACTCCATGCGGTGCTGAAACCAGCCAATGATCTGATCCTGTACGAGCATCTCGGCGACTTCTTCGGCAATATTTGTCAAACGTCGGTATGGTAACTTCGACCATTGGAGAAATTGCTCAATCTCATCATCATTGTACTCAGGACCGAGGAAGGCATGATTCATGCAAAAAGAGCGTTTATTGGTCTTTCGCTCAAGGGCATCAATCCAGAGTGCTGCCCCTAATGCTGTTCCCGCATCCCCAGCCGCCGGCTGCACCCAGATGTGCTTGAATGGTCCTCGATCTCGTAGACGTGCATTCATCACACAGTTGAGCGCGACACCACCCGCCATACAAAGCGCATCGATATCGCTAATTTCATATAGCCAAGAAATGAGTTCGAGGACGGTTTCTTCAAGCACGACTTGCAGCGAATGCGCCATATCGTAGTGGTGTTGCTCCAAGGGTTCTCCCTGTATGCGCGCAGGCCCGAAGAACTCTTTCAAGCGTGGTTGCTCAATCGTATACTGACCGCTTTGCCCTACACGGACGATCTCACGAAAGTCAGTGAGGTAACTTGGTTTGCCAAAAGAGGCAAGTGCCATGACCTTATACTCGTCTGAAGAGCGGAGAAAACCAAGATAGTCTGTAACCTGCTCATAGAGCAGGCCAAGCGAATGTGGGACGTGTACTTGTCCGAGCCATGCAAGTGTATTGCCGTTACCTAGGCTATAACTGGTTGTTGCCCTTTCTCCACGCCCATCAAGAGTCAGGACAGCCGCATGCTCAAATGGTGAGGCGAGAAAAGCACTGGCTGCATGGGCGAGATGATGTTGCACGAAATGCCAGCGAAAGGAATCATTGGTAGGTACTGCGCGAAATCGTGTTTGTAAATGGTGAGGCACGCCGCCAGAGAGATGTCGTGGAGCATTGACGATGGATGAGAGGAAGAGTGGGTCCCATGAAGATTCCCACTCTGCAGGTGTGGGATGCGCGCTTGGCTCTAAGGGGAGGATGAGGGTGGCATCATTGCGATGTTGACCGAGCAGCAAGAAGGGATCATACGAATAGGCAATGTGATGAACATCTGCTAGAGTAATACCGCCTGCCTGTAGACAGTAATTGATCGCCTGAAACGGCAGTTCATAGGTTGAAAAAGGGGAAGGGCGCTTGCCATGTTTCACCCGTGTGAAGCGTTCTTCTTCTGCCGCTGCGATCATCTGTCCATCTTGAACAAGACAGGCAGCCGAGTCATGATAGACAGCATTGATCCCTAGCGTATACATCAATGTATCTCCTCTGAGCAGTCTAATGACGATAGTGCAGGAAATTTCTCAAGAAATTCTTGTTACTTCTCATTATACGCTTATTCCTCTGACGGAACACGAGATTCTGATGACCCGTCTGCAAGAAGGCGTTGATAGAAAGACAGTGTTTCATGAATCATACGTTCACGCGTAAACTTCACACACACTTTTTGATGGGCTGCATCTCCCATCGCTGTTCGTCGTGCTTGATCAGGTATGAGCATGAGCAGTGCTTGAGAGAGTGCTGTTGGGTTATCCGGTGGTATTAATAGACCGTCAACGTCGTGCGTCACCACTTCTGGATTACCACCAACCTGCGTAGTGATAACGGCCCTTCCTGCTGCCATTGCCTCTAAGAGTGCCATTGGGCAAGCCTCTTCTCTGGAAGGCAGGATAAACACATCAAGAAGCCTGTTCACGATGGGGATATCGCTGCGAGCGCCAAGGAAACGTACCGTGTCATGCAGGCCAAGCCTGTCCGCCAGTTCACGAAGTTCTGCCGCTTGCGGTCCATCACCAACTATGAGCAGGGTTAATTCTGGATAGGTATGCACTACCTGTTGGATAGCATGCAACAGTACGTCGATCCCTTTTTCCATTGAGAGCCGCGCCACTACACCTATAATTGGTCCATTGCCTAGTTGAAGCTCTTCGCGAACGCGTTGCTGTGCCTGTAGGTTATCTTCGAAGTGCTCGCTCCCGACACCATTATAGATCACTTCTATACGTTCAGGGAGAACTCCGACATTCTCAAGCAGACGTGCTACTGTTTGGGATACGGCAATCGTGCGAGCAGTCGTGACGTAACTGAGAATAGCGTCGCCTGGCCGAACAATGATGGTATGTGCCGTGTGAATAATTGCTTGGATGCAGGCACGTTGAGCAGCGATACTGGCATGGATATGAGCCGGATAGAGGTGGCTATGTACTACGTCTGGTCTTCTCTGTTTCAGCAGGACCGTTAGCTCCTGCATCGCTTTTTGATTGGGAAGGTATTCATCGTAGGGCCATGAACGAACCATCTCAACGTAGTGTACAGGAACTCCGTTGGTCGCAAAGTGTTCGGTCAACGGTCCTGGACGAGGGCAAACGACCTCGACGCTAATCCCCTGCATTCTCATTCCTTGAACAAGGTCGCGCACGTGACGTTCTGCGCCGCCAACGACTGAATTGCCGATGACCTGGATGACCGAAAGTCCCACAGTGCCCCTTCTTTTTTGCTAAAAGGCATCTGCCTGCCAGATGACGAAATCTTGGACAGGGAAGAGCGTTTGTAAGAACGATACATCTGATCGATGTCCAACAAGCTTATGGGCAGAGGTATCAAACCCGTGAAAGAGCAGATGAGCCAACTCGCGTTCATGTAATGGTGGTACTCTTTTCGGGTTGTGTTGCTCCTCTCTCTGAAGTTTCCCGTTCCTCACATACCATGTTGACAGACCGGCACTTGTTGAGACTGAGAGAATTCCTTCACTCGTATTGGCCTGTTGAAGACGGTCCATCCAGAGTCCTTCAAGGGCATGGAACAGTTCGGCAAGGTTCACCACTCTTCCCATTAACCCAGGCTCATGAACAGCCTCGAATGTGCCTGGCACAAATACATCGCTTTGTGAAGGTGGGAATTGGCCTCGTAGCTGTGAATGGTGCTCAGTGGCTACTGCTGAGAGTAATGCATGTCCAACGGTAGCACTGCCCGCTGCAATACCCAGTTCGAGAATTTCTACAGCTTGCTGTCCTTCCCGACTACGTACATACCCAACCAACGCACTGTATAGCTTATCACGAGCAACTAAAAAGGTGGAATGGTCTTCGTGTAACCATAGAAGCTGATCTTGCCAGTACTCGGTTGAGCGAATGGTTGTGCCAGTACGCCGTGCATTCGTCCTCTCATACAACTCCATAACAGCAGGTAAATCTTGCTCTTGAAACGGGGCAATGATTACAGTATCTCCTACGAAAGGAGGGAACGAACCCCGCATCAGTTCTTGCTCAATGGGAATCCATCCATGACGCCCGTATAAAGAAGGCAGATGAGTCCAGAGCAACGAATAGGCATAACCTGCTTGTTGGAGTGCTGGAAGCATCGCTGTCATAAGTTGACTTGAGTAGCCGTGTCCACGTGCGTCCTTCGCTGTAATGGCGTTTCCAATACCTGCAATGTGTACATGTGCTCGGTCAATACGTATCCAACGATCAAACACGCGCAGATGTGCTACCAGACGGCCATCCTGCTCAACGACCCACGACTGCTCAGGGCGGTAGCTGCTGTCATTGAGATAGAAAGGCTCGAAATAGCTGCGGGGAAGGTCGTACTCGGTAAGTAAATCTAGAATAGAGCCAATATCCTCGGACCTTGCCTGACGAATAGTGACTGGCATCTTTCCTTGTTCGCTCATGCTACAACCCTCCTGTTTCGGCAAAAAGGCTATCATGCTCTTGACGATCAAGGTCACGTTGTTCTTGGCGATCAAGTAAAGTATGATAGATAGCTTCAGTCTCTTGCACCATTGTTGAAAAAAGAAATTGAGATTGTGCTCGCCGCCGACCCGCTACACCTAACTGCATCCTTTGTAGAGGATGTCGTAAGAGATGAAGAATTGCTTCACCGAGTGCTGAAGAATTCCCTGGCGGCACAAGTAACCCTTCTTGTTGGTGGCGTATTTGCTCAGGAATGCCTCCAACCTTGGTTGCCACGACCGCAACATCGGCTGTCATTGCCTCTAATGTGACTAGGGGAGTGCCTTCACTGAGCGAAGGGACGACGAGTATATCCAGTAAACCGATGAGCGAACGCGCATCTAGGCGAAAGCCTAGAAAATGTACATGCTTTTGTATACCAAGTTGCACTGCGTATGCCTGTAGTTTGGCACGCATAGGACCATCGCCAACTACAAGAAATTGGATGTCTTGCACTACTCGAAGAACGTAGGCAGCAGCCTCAAGAAAGTATGTTGGTCCCTTTTCCGGCTGCAGTCGTGCTACCATGCCTACGAGCAGGCCCTTTCCTATCTCAACAGGTAGGACGGGTTCGGTATTTGGTACTGCTAGTAAGGGAGTCGCATTCATGATGACCGAGACACGATCAAAAGGTACATTGTCTCGTTCGATAAGCCGACGGCGGATTTCTTTTGATACAGCAATAATATGACTCGCACGGTGGTAAAACCAACGACTACATCTCTGTGCATGTTTCGATCGCCAATTGGCTTGGCTATGTTCCGTGATCACAAGTGGTATGCTTGTGCCGAATAGCGCGCAAGCCGAGGCGAAGGCACTCGTATACATGTGAGCATGTACAAGATCAAAGCTACCACGTCGAACAAGTTGAGAGAGTTGCCAGGCAAAGCCCAAGCTAAACTGCCGTTTCACCAGCGTATGGAGCAGAGGTTGCACCAATACATTGCCTTGTCGGGGGAAAGAGGCAAGGCTCCCTTCTACTGAACATGCGAGCGTAACATGATACCCCTTTTGCGCCAATGCCACCGCCAGACTCACCACATGCTGCTCTGCTCCTCCAACATCAAGAGAATCGGCAACGAGCAAGACACGCAGGGGACGGCAGAACGCAGCACCAGTATGTTGTATCATGGGTTATCGTCCTGTATGCTGTCTATGGCTCTGTCTTGCGCGCGATGTCGTAATCTTTTCCTTCGCCGCTTGAGGACGTTGTGGTTTATGCACAGCACTGTTCCAGTGGTTAAGTGCATTTTGGAAAAAAACTTGCTCACGCATTTGCTTGCGAGTTGGACTCCCCTCGCTCGTAATATGGCCGTTAGTGACGGAAACCTCAAAGAGTCCGCGTTGGGGGTAGAGGTATTTCTCCTGGTACTCTTCTGGGGGAGTAGGCCAAAATAGGTCTGAGCCATAGATAAGCGCGGTAGGTGGAAGACTGTCAACGGCCCTTTGCCAACTACTGAGCTGCCAATCGTCGGGGGGACCAAAGGAAACGTCGGCGCGGAATTGCCAATTGGCAGGGTCCGGCCCATGAATGTTTGACTCCATATTCAAGACAGCAATCGCCTCATCGACCCAAGGCCACCCAAGGTGAGCAAGTTGCACTTTCAGTTTTGGCACCTGCCGGATGCCCTCGAAGTAGGTTGGACGACAATAACTTCCCTGTTGGCCGTCCATGAAAATTCCTGCATGGAAGACGACGTACATGCCAAGGTGAGCGATTTCATGATAGAGGGGAACAAGCTCTGGAGCGTTGGGATACCAATGCGTAGGAACCATTTTGACACCGCGTAGACCCAAGTCATGATAGCAGCGTCGTACCTCTGCGGTCATGAGAGTCACCGCCCGCTCTAGAGAACCACCAGCTAGGGAGGGCACGGGATTGAGCACACAAAAACCGTACAGACGATCAGTATAGCTGCTACAAAGATCAGAGCAGTAGTCGTTATGGAGACGAATGTCTTGAAGGTGCTCATCACTCAGTTCCCAAGAGTGGACATTGAGCAACGGGGCATACACGAAGGAAATGTCTACATCGCATGCATCCATGCATGCAATAATATCTTTGGCGGTCTCCCCCGTTTCAGAACCGGAGAGGTGGGTATGAGCGTCGAGAATCTTCATAAGAGCCGACTTTCCTTTTCGTCGTATTAATCATAGCTTGTTCATCATCTCTGCAGTTTTGTAGAGGTGTCATACGACTTTCACGTTTGAAAGTGAAAAAAAGTTACGCACTAGAAGCTTAAGCTCTTGCGATCATCCTGATCTTTTGCACTTGCTCTGAAAAGAAGGCTACTAATCCATTTGCAGCATTTTGACGTATTACAGGGTGGAAGGTAAAAAGGACACTTGCCACTTTACCATTCTCAAAGTGATCTATCAAGTACGTCAAGCAAAAAATCCCTTCTTTACACGATCTCAATCACTGCTGTTATTGAGACAATACATCATATTGACAGATCAACGAGTTAAAATGATGACCTGTTAGCTATAGGTTATGTCAAAAGGAGCATTTCTTAATGTCGGACTCTGTACAAGCAAAGACACCGCTTGTCTCATCACTGAGAACCTATCTTGCCTCCCGTCGCTCACTGCTCAAAGGAGCGGTTGCAGGAGCAGCAGGGGTCTCTGGTCTAGCTGTCGCAGGCTCAACGTTGTTGCCTGCTTCCACAGTGTATGCTGCTGCCAATGCGGCAGGAGCATGTGTCGATACGCCCAAAACCATCCTATCAGTTGCACGAACTGCTGAGCGCTTGGCGGTGACCTTCTACTCCAACGGTATCAAACACGCTGGGAGGTTGGGCTTAGTAGGGGCCGATTTGGAAAACATCAAGGCAGCCCTGGTAGAAGAGCAGATCCATGAAATCTTCTTTGGAGCCAATGGAGGCGTCGCGCTGGCCAATGACTTCAGCTTCCCGCATGGAGCAGATACCTTCAATAACTTGGATACGTTCATTGCCACTCAGCAGCAACTGGAAGGCGTCTTCGACTCAGCATTCCTGGTAGCCATCAGAGAGTTTGCACAACTCGGCTTGCCATCGCTGGCTGAGATTGCTGGGCAGATTGCCACCATTGAGGCCGAACACCGTGCACTCGGACGCCAGATTGGTGGACTGACGCCTGCCGACAACTGGGCCTTCTCACCTATCTTCCTGCCCTCGGTAGGAGCTGCTCCTGCCTTAGTAGCCAAAGCAGGCTACCTCAGTCCACGACGTGGCAACCACTACACCTATCAGCAGGTCAGCACCGATGATCCTGGTGTGATGTACCGCGCACCTTTTGCTGTAGGTTGCCCATCTTAAGTGAGGAGCGTAGCGTGATTTGCCACGGCCTCACGACTGTAAGAAAGTGTACAAGAAGCTTCCAGGGAAGCTTCTTGTACACTTTCTTATACACTTCTTGCCATTGATGGGCTATGATTCGAACTCGACGGTGACCCGAGGGAGTTTGAGCTGAGCTGCGTGGTGGAAATAAAGCCGTATTGCCTGGGCTACAATCTCATTGTCGCGAGGTTGTAGTTTATCGT
>JAFATZ010000240.1 GCA_019243675.1 Ktedonobacteraceae bacterium
ATGCTTGATATCTGTCTGTTGGGAACATGTGGCATGATGCCTTTGCCGGGGCGCTGGCTCTCCTGCGTGCTGTTACGCAATGGTTCTACACTCACACTCTTTGATTGTGGCGAGGGGACACAGGTTCCTTGGAAGGCTGTTGGCTGGGGCTTCCGTCAACTAGGGGCAATCTGCCTTACACATATGCACGCCGATCATGTCGCTGGACTGCCTGGGGTGCTCTTTATGGTAGCACATGCAGGACGTACAGAACCCTTGGATATCTATGGCCCCCCTGGTACGGCATACGTCGTCGAAGGATTACGGCGTATCGCCGCCGATCTGCCTTTCCCTGTACACATTCACGAGTATAGGGGCGGAGGATGCTTCGAGCTACCTGGGGGGTTGCGTGGGCTGTGTGCTCCCGCTGCCCACGGTATCCCTTGTCTGGCGTATCGTGTAGAGCTGGAGCGCAAGCCTGCATTTCAGACCGAACGAGCGCAGGCATTGGGATTGCCAGTACAGTTCTGGTCACGTTTACAACACGGTGAAACGATAGAGTACAACGGTCAAACCATCGTGCCGTCGCAGGTGCTTGGCGCTGCTCGGCGAGGCATCTCGTTTGCATATATCACCGACACACGCCCTACGTCGACGCTGAGCGCTTTTGCACACGATGTTGATCTGCTGGTGTGTGAAAGTATGTACGATGATCCCGCCGACTTGCCACTAGCAAGAGCCAATGCCCATATGCTCGCCCAAGAGTCGGCTGGGTTGGCTAAGGCAGCCGCAGCACATGCTCTTGTCCTGACACATTTTAGCCCAAAGATCAACGACTTCTCTATCGCAGAGAGAGCGGCACGCCACATTTTTGCCAATACGCGTGCCGCTCGAGATGGGATGATTATTACTCTAGATTACTCAGAATAGCAACTCGTGCTAAACTGTCTCTGTTTCTGGCATGCTCCGTGCTCCACCAAGCAAGTTTACCGTTCCTTCGATCCCCGCACATTTGCCATTATTCGACGAATGTGGCTTTGTCAGATGGAGATCAAAGAAATCTATAACCTTCTGAGTGTATGCAACGCGGTCGGCAAAGTAGGCACCGCAGTGCTCAACATCTGGAAGCAGCCACAGTTCCTTCGGTTCTTTGGCAGCCCCATACAGCAGCAAGGCGTCTTTAGGATTGACGACGCTATCCTTCAAACCATGAATGATCAGGATGGGGCGCGGTGTGATGCGTCTAATATCACGTAAAGGCTCTACCTGCCTGAAATGATATCCAGCACGCCACCATAGTACCATGTCGGTCACCCAATCAAACAAGATGTAGGGTAGGTGCAGAGTGCGGCGAACGGCGTACGCGACAGCGCTACGATGAGTGGCAAAAGCGCTGTCTGCTACCAGTGCTTCTACCTCCGACGTTTTGGCACAGCCCATAATAGAGACCGATGCCCCCATGGAATATCCCATGGCTCCAAGGTGTGCCTGAGGAGCACGTTGCCTGGCATAGGCGACAGCTCCGAGAAAATCATTGATTTCGTGATAACCAAGCGTTATGGGTTCACCCACAACGGCACCATGTCCATAGTACTCAAACGCCAACACATTATATCCGGCTGTCCACAATTTACCAGTCATACCTAGAAGATCAGAGCGCCTTCCCCGATAGCCAGGAGAAATGATAACTGTCGTGCTCGCTTGCGGGCTAGGGACATACCATCCACTTACCAGATGCTCACCATGCAATGCGGGGAAAGTGATTTCCTCTGCTGGCAGATTGAGTTCAAAAGGCGTAAAGGTATAGAGATCAACAAAGCTATCAAGTCGCCTGGGACGTGTGAGACTTTCTACGATATAGAGCGCTACGGCAAAGATAGCGCCTAGTATACCAATACTTCCTCCAAGGCTGCCCAGCACAATGTGTTTGAGTGATAGACGAGAAATGTGCTTTTCTTGCCAATGAGACATACATAGCGCCAACCTTTCTAGCATTCAATTGATATTGAAGCTTACTCATCAATTCGTGTAATACTACAACAAAAAAAGCGCTCTGTTTATTCCTTCTTTAATTTAAATATACGCAGAGAGTAGGTAAGAGGTAATTTGTACGAAGGGAAGGATGGAGAACATCATACTCTCTCTATTTCTTTCATGCTCTATTGTTATACATTATATGACAATTATTTATTGGAATATTTATAAAAAATATATTATGCTTATTAAGGGTGCAAAGGATGAAGCATTCCTGGCGGGTTCAGGGTATCCTGAAATATCCTGGTTAGCAGTGAAAAAGCGGAGAAAGCTTTGCAAGCAAACATACAAGGCCGGCAGCAAGAACAAGTCTCTAAAACAGGCACGTTTGCTGCCAACGTGATCGGTTGGATACTACAAGGTGGAGTTATACTCAGTGCAGTTGTGATTGTTTTTGGACTAGTCTTGCTCGCGACTGGATCAGGAGGATTGTCTCTACAACGATTGCTGCACTTTCCTCAAACACTCAGTCAGGTGGGAGCAGAATTGCTCTTTTTGCGGCCTCAAGCAGTCATTGCTCTAGGATTGTTGCTGCTCATTGCAACTCCCGTTATACGCGTCGCAGTTTCAATTCTCGCCTTTGCATTCGAGCGAGATCGTATCTATATGGTTATTACGGTCATAGTTTTGGCTATTCTTCTGTTCAGTATGTTTTTTGTTGGAAATAAGGCTATGGGCCAGCACCATATCGACGTTCAACACTTGCACTTTTCCTTGATAGTGATGCTACTCATTTTTGTCGGCTCGATTGCCGCAGGGCTGCTTGGTTCACTCATAGGACTAGGGGGCGGAGTATTGGTTGTCCCGTTACTGACGCTTGTATTTGGGTTGCCTATCGCTTTTGCTATTGGAGCAAGCATTATCTCTGTTATTGCCACCTCTAGTGGAGCGGCGGCGGCTTATGTACATGATCGCTTGACTAATATGCGCGTGGGTATGTTTCTTGAGCTTACAACTACTACGGGCGCGATTAGTGGCGCATTCCTGGCGGGTTTGCTGGCTCCTGGTCTGCTCTCGATCATCTTTGGCATCATCCTTATTGTTTCTATCGCTCCAATGCTTTTCAAGCTTGGAGAGGAATTACCATGTGGAGTGAAAAATGATCGATGGGCCAAGTGGCTTCACCTCTCAAGTTCCTACCCAGATCAGCGTTTAGGACGGGATGTCGCCTACCAAGTAACGCGCACGCCACTCGGTCTGGCAATGATGTACGTCGCTGGCCTCATTTCAGGGCTGCTTGGCATCGGTAGCGGTACGCTTAAGGTACTGGCACTTGATACGCTGATGCGACTTCCTATGAAAGTTTCTACTACCACGAGCAATTTTATGATAGGTGTCACCGCAGCAGCCAGTGCTGGTATCTACTTCTCGCGTGGTGACATTCCCCCACTGGTTGCAGCTCCAGTTGCTCTCGGTATCCTCATAGGCGCATTGCTGGGCGCACGTCTACTGACTCATTTGAGCAACAAAACTTTGCGCCTGATCTTCTTACCAGTGCTGGCGGTGAGTGCTTTCGAAATGATTCTGCATGGACTAGGTATAGGGTAAGCTTTTCTGAGCAGTTGCCCAGCCCCACTCAATACTCCCAAAACCTCGGGGGCACAGTTCGGCAAGTATTAGCAGAATGGCAAAGCTTGCCGAAAAACGATGAAACACAACTTTTAGTTATGTGATATGCTGCTAAAGAAATTTTTTTCGTTCCATTTTGGTTTACCTGTAGAAAGGTACTTGTCGGGATATGCTATGCTATCCAGGTATTCAAGCATTTCAAACCACAAAGGTTGGGTATAGGTGATGGTAAAAAAGTTAGTAATCGTAGAGTCGCCAGCGAAAGCAAAAACAATAGAGAAGTTTTTAGGGCGCAATTTTGAGGTGCGTGCCTCAATGGGACACATCATAGATTTGCCAAAGAAGGGTCTTGGTGTAAACACGCGTAAGGACTTTGCGCCACAGTATGAAATAATTGAGAAAAAGGATAAATTGATTGAGGAACTGAGGGCTGCCTCACAGAACGCCGATGAAGTATTCCTGGCACCCGACCCTGATCGCGAGGGTGAGTTTATTGCTTGGTCTCTCAAACATATTCTCGGCTTACAGAATCCGCACCGCGCTGTTTTTCATGAGATCACCAAAGGCGCAGTACAAGATGCCATTAAAAAGCCCCGTCAGATAAATGAAGACCTCTTCAATGCACAGCAAGCTCGGCGTGTGCTAGATCGCCTCGTCGGCTACAAGATCAGCCCGCTGCTCTGGCGACGCATTCAATCGGGTACAAGTGCTGGGCGTGTGCAATCAGTGGCGTTGCGCTTGATCTGCGATCGTGAGGCCCAGATTCGCGCCTTCGTACCCGAAGAGTACTGGAGCATTACCGCGACCCTGAGCAAGCAGCAACAGCCAGAGCGCTTCGAGGCAGTGCTCATAACACGTCTCAAAGATATGGCAGCCCTTGGTAAAGAGGAGCAGGAAGCAGAGAGCGAAGAGCAAGGTCCATCCTCCAACGGTAAGCAGCAAAAGACAGAGAAAGGTCGCATAAAGATC
>JAFATZ010000347.1 GCA_019243675.1 Ktedonobacteraceae bacterium
AGCCTTCGATCTTGCCACCTACGCCCCTAGGGAGAATTCTGAGCATTATCTGTATAAACTTTGTGGCCTTCGCACGATTCCATGCAGTAAGGGCAACAACGAAGATCAGGCCGATGAGAATTCCTCCTACAAGACCCAAGATGAGCCAGAGGGTAATGCTCATATGCACGCCAGGAATGAATGGCACAGCCGCCATGATGATGAGCGCGGGCATTAGGTCGAGTGCCTTGTCCATGGCAACTGTGGGCAGCGATCGACTAATAGGGATACGTTCAATGCGTTTGAGCATGAGACTTTTAGCCACTTCACCGCCCTGTACTGGTAGAAGGAAGTTAAGAAAGACGGCCACCCAGAATACTTGAATAGCTTTGAGCGTGCTAATAGTGCTAATACGGCTCAAGAACAGTCTCCAGCGTGCCCCACGAATGCTGAACGCCGATAGGAAAGAGCCAGCGGCTAGCAATGCATAGACTGCCCCTTGGGGAGTCGTCAAGTGCTGCTTCAAAGTGCTTAGCGTAGTAGCGATATTAACAAATCTCGAAATAAGGAAGAGCATGCCAATACCGATCAATAAGCCAAACACAACTTTTACCGTTGGTGTGTTCAGCACTGCTTTCCATGCTGATTGTGCTTTTACCCGCTCCGGTGTTATTGCATCTGTCGTAGATACCTGTGGTAGCACAAGAGTTTTGTCAAATAGTTCACTTTCACCGTGATCCCTCAGAGACAATGCATCAGTTTGTTGTGGACGTGCGGACCACTGTACTTCATTGGGTAGCAGTGCTGTGGCAGTCTTGCTACCCAGTTGGCTTCCCTGTTGAGGGAGACGAATAGCGCGCATCCTGCTGCTGATTTCCATCAGGTGCATTGTGCTCATTGAACTGATATCAAAAAACTGCTCTGGAATGTCAGCATCTAAGTCATCTTGCTGAACCCCTCCCCAAGAAGGCTGCGTCCGTTGCTGCCCGAAGGGGGGAAGTGGAGTCGTAGGTAGCTTTCTCCTATCTACTTCATCAGTCGTCTTCCATTGAGACAACTTCTCAGATGAGAAAAACTGATGGGGATGTTTAACAAGCCGCTTGGGGCGAAGAATAGTAGGTCGTGAAGATGACTGATAGGGTGGTTGCATCCAATACCTCGCATAAAATGAACCTCTCTTATTATCCATGACGAATCAATCCCTGAAAGAATAACATTTGCCTCTTTTGACTGCTATCAGTACTGGACGCGCCAATATGTTATACTTAATTACCGTGTCCTGGTAATTCTCTTGAGAAAGGCTTTATTGAAGAGTTTTATATTATGTCTCGTTCGACTACTCGCACGTTCACCTGCCCCTGTGGAGAGGTGTTTACTAGTCAACTCTACGAATATGTGAATGTCGCACAGCATCCGCAACTGCGGTATACTGTGCTGGTAGGCTTGCTCAATGTTTCTACCTGTCCAGCTTGTGGACGGCGAGCTGCTAGTGCCTGCCCGTTTATCTACTCTGATCCCACACATAACCTGCTTGCATATGTTCATCCTCGCTGCGACGTACCTGAAGAAGCGCGCAACCTTGTACTAGAGAAACTGCGCTCTGTCTATACGGATGCAATTACACTGCAAGAGCAACAAGAAGAAAATGGAGAGCGGGTTGCCCGCATACCTCCGTCACAGGCGAAGGAGTTACCACCGCTGCAGGTTGTGTTTGGCCTCGACCAACTCAGTGAGCTAATCAATGCTGCACTCGATCCCGAAGAGCGACTAGGAAGGATTGCGCTCAGCACACACAGCCGTAATGAGGCTGAACGTGGCCAATTTGTCGATATTGCCCGCAAACTAGCCTCGGAGATGGAATGTGGCATTGAAGTAGAAGATTTGCCCGATGAATATATTGTTTGGCTTTATGGATCACGTCGCCAGATTGGTGCGCTTATGCGCGAGCTAGCTCCGCGAGGATAAGTAGATGATTACGATTGGTGTGCTTACTATTAGCGATGGTGCCTCGAAAGGCGAGCGTCAGGATGTCAGCGGCGAAAATATTCGCGCTCTGGTAACGCAACTGCCCACTGCCATAGTGAGCGCAGGGGCAATTATTCCCGACGAAGCTGACCAGATCGCTGCAACGCTACGTGAGTGGTGCGATAGCAAGCATGTGCATCTCATTCTTACCACAGGGGGTACAGGACTTGCTCCCCGTGATGTGACACCAGAAGCCACCAAAGCGGTGATCGAGCGCGAAGCTCCAGGTATTGCCGAGGCAATGCGTGCAATTAGTCTGCAATATACGCGTACCGCTATGCTCTCTCGTGGCGTGGCTGGCGTGCGTGGACGCACCCTGATTATAAATCTGCCTGGCAGCCCTAAAGCTGTGAAAGAGTGCCTAGAGTATGTGTTACCCGTACTTCCGCACGCTATTAATTTAATAACCGAGGGACCCCGCGAGCATTAGTAGAGGCATGATCAATCATGCCCCTACGCCTCGCCTATAGGCACCGTTGCTAAGCGTACCGTCAAATCTTCCTCATCGTCAACCTCTGCAGCATTCACCAAGGGCAGATTGCTCTGCACGACCAAACCATTGTCCATAAAGACATGATAGGGGAACATGGCGGCATCGAAAGTGCTACTGTGCGAAATAAGCATAACCTGCTCAAAGTGTTGGCTGAGGATGGGGCCAGTGAAAACATCGACCAAAGCCTGTACGCGGTCCCGATCAAAAGAAATGAGCGGCTCATCTAGCAATACGAAACCGGGTGTAGCATGTAACTCGCGGGGCAGGACAGCGATGGCAAAAGCTAGGCGCAATGCGAGTGAGAGTTGGTCGGCAGCACCACCGGAGAATGCCGATTTAGGGACATACCCACCCGCCGCTGTGTCCCAAACGCGTAATTGTAGTGGACCTCCGCTGCTGCTTCCCTCTTCCGCTTGGTTTGTTAAGTGAATGTCATGATAGCGTCCACTAGTGAGCAGAGGTAAAATCTGTTGCATGTAGTAAGCGATACGTGGCATCATCTTGTGCATCAAACGTTCGTTGACAGCCTGAACAAGTTGATTGCCCCACTTCTTGGTCTGGTAGGAGCGTTCCTGTTGCTGCAAAAGCGTGCGTGCATGCTCTAGATCGAGGGACACACTGCCTGTTTGAAGCTGTATGCTCATTGCAAGCTCCTCTTTCTCAAGTTCTTCCAATTCGTTTTCAAGGGTTTCATACTCGTGTTCTAGGCGGTCACGATCCTGCACTGAGTAGTGAGCGACTAAGGGCCAAATAGTCACAATATCTCCCAGGTTATAGTCTTTAGGTTTTGGTCGATTTCTTTGTACAAGCATAGTAGCAATACGCTCGTGTGCTTCACTGATCTCCTGCTGACACAGTTCGACCTTCGCCTTACACGCTCCTTCCTGTGCTCGCAAGCGGTCAAGCTCTTGCAAAGTGTTCGGCTCGTCCGCTTCTTGCAGTTCGTTTTGACAACGCGAACGCAAAGCTGCGAGAGCGTCAGGGAAAGGATTGGGTGGCATAATCCAACTGCCAAGAGAGTTGCTAAACTTTGCTAATTGTGTGTAATACTCGGCTAGCGACTCTTGAAGATCTTTGATTAAAGTGATACAGGCTGCATGTTGTTCCTGGAGCATCATTTTATTAGCCAGGGCGATATGCAGTTCCTCTAGTTGCTCACGAGCCGCAGCCTCAGCACTGGCAATTGTAGTCTGGCCGAAGGCTATACCTAGTGGCTTCACGCGTTGACGCAATGACTCCTGTAGATGCTGCAAAGTGTTGCGTAAAGCCGTTTGCTGGTCTCGTGCCAACTCAACTTGCTGCATAGGGTTGTTCGCCTCATACTGTGCTTTGAGTTGTTGTATCTCCCGTTCGCGAGTAAAGAGATCATCCAACTCATGCTGGTAGGTTTGCAGTTGAGCTTTCAGATCCTCGGTCAGGTCTAGCTTGCTATCAAGTGCTGCAGTCTCGCGTCTAGTCGCTTCAAGCATACTGTCAACGAGCGCATCCAGTTCTGGTACACCGACAAGGTCCTCATCGCCCATAGCAGTGGTAGCAGTACTCGAAAACTTGTTTTGCGCAACAGAGCGCTGCAGGCGAGCGTTGACACTGGGTAACGGAAGCCCTTCCTGACTAGCGAGCAAGACAATCTCCTGTTGCATGCCTTTGAGCGCGGCCTGATCGGCATGTAGATGCTCTTCAACAGTATCCCATCCTTCACGCTTACGCTGTTCCTCCAAGCGTACTCGTTCTTTGCGCAGAATTGTCACTGCCTCCATCTTGAGATTGAGCTGATTACGTGCCACATTAGCAGCGTTTTGCTTCTCTTGCATTTGCCTTTGCATATCTGCAAGACTTTCTACTGATTCCTCAGTTTGGGCAAGCAGATGCCCAACCTCTTCTAAAGAACTTGGCACATCACTACCGAGAGCACGAAGTTCATGCTCGACCTGTGCAAGAGCCTCGCTGTTATCGCCCATGCGAACTGCTGCCTCGCGAGCAGCTACCATCATCCTCACCCTGCTCATAGCATCCTGTACTTGTCTATCAACCGCGCCTTCTCGCTCACGTGCCTTATGATAGTATTGAAGCCCCCAGCCCGCTCCTGCAGCGACAAACACAATGGCAACGCCAGCAAAAGCAACAAATGAGGGTCCATGTTGTATAGCCTCGAAGATAGTAGCGGCGACGCTAAGGAGGAAGAATATAGCGCACGCAATGACTACCCCCAAGTACTTTGTTGTCGAGCGCCTTGCTGCAAGAGCTGCAAGAGTAAGTTGCTCTTGGTGCTGATGTGCCATTCTGACATGCTGCTCGGCCTCAGTGACAGCTTCAGCCAAACCCTTCAGGCGTTGCCACTCTTCCAGTTGCTGACGAATGCTCAACTGATGACAGTGCTTCTCAACCGCTTCCGCCTGTTGCTGCGTGTGTTTGACCTCTTGTTCAACCCGTGCCAACTCTTGCTGGGTCTCATCTAGGTCTTTCTGTGCTTTGGTGAGTTGAGCCTCATTTTCCTCCGCCAGCCCTTTACTAGTAACATGGCGAATGTACTGTTCTTCCACCTTGCGCAAAGCGGTCAGCCGCTCTTTTAGTGTTTTTAAGCGTAGTAGGCGGGCTGCCAGAATCGGGGTAGCAATATCGCGCTGTTCTTGCGCCTCTTGCAACCTGTGTTGTACCTGGCTCATCTGAGCCTGAGTGTTGACTATCTGCTTCCTGATATGCTTGAGAATATCACTCGCCTCATCCTGCTGTTTGATGTCTTGTTCCAAATCTTTGACAGTATCCACCGAGACGAGTAAGTCACTTGAGATACGTTGTAAGGTGCCGAATAATTGCGTCAATTCCACGAGGTCATTGACCCGCCGCTCTAATGCAGGTAACTCTTCATGTTCTCTGTGGTCCAAATCGCTCAGTTGCTTCTCCAATTCAGGAGCTTTATTCCTTGCCTCTGCCATATCATCGTAAGCAGTGATTATCTGACCCAGAATTGCATCGGCCTTTTTGAGCTGTTGTATGCGTCCTAGTGTACCTTTGAGTTCCGAGCGCCTCGCTTGAAGTTGCTCAAGAGCCGACTCTTGTTCGGCTATGTCAGCTTCTTGCTGCTTCACTTCTTGCAGATCATCACATACAGACACTGCATCGAGGGCCGCTTCAACCAAGTCCAGTTCTCTGCTTAGATCAGGGATACGGGCCTGAATTTCTGCGAGATGTAAACGCTCAGTGCATTCCTTGAGCAATTGCTCATCGTGGGGAGTGACTATAAAGCTTTCTGTAAGGCGGGTTAGGTTCTCAAGACCTAGCACTCTACGTATCGTTGCCTCGCGCCCAACACCGCTTAGACTTTCAAGGCGATTTAACCCCTTTTGCTCGATAAGAAAAGAGTTGCGCAATGTCTCGCCATCAATGCCTCCCAGCTCACTAGTGATACGATCATGGGCCGTTCCCAGCCGGGTAATCGGCTCTTCGCGACCCATCCCCGGCCGCTGTAGATGCAGTGACACGCGCTGCCCTTTGCCGCGTTCAATCGTGCGTGTGATCGTCATGTCGCTGCTACCGACGACAAGGGAGAGAGTCACTGTAGCACTGTTTGTGCCATACTGTATCAAGTCATCGAGCCAGTGCCTGCCAAAATCAGTGTTTAACGGCTCGCCATAGAGGGCAAAATAGATGCTTTCCAACAGTGCTGATTTGCCTGACTCGTTGGGACCTTGAATTAAGATACTGCCGCGCCGTGGGAAGTGTAAGTTCAATGAGCGCAGGAGCCTGAAATGTTCGACAATTAAATGCTTTAGGATTATCATCTCTTTCTTCCCTCGTCCAAAGCCAGCAGCAGTTCTTCTCTTGTTGCCTGTAATGCTCGCTTTTCTTGCTCATCACTGGCGGCAGCAATCCACTCGTCTGCGAGGCGTATCAGTTCCTCGCGTGGTGAGATGCGCTCACCGATTTCTGTCAAAACGGTGTCTTGTTGCTCAGGAGATGAGTCAGTTGTGTTTTGTTTCAAGTTGTTTTGCACGCTCTGCTCTGTCATTGCTCATTCCTCTCGTTTCCCTAGGAAGGAATGCCTCACAATTTATTCCTAATTAAAAGTCTATCATAAATGGCTGCGATTAAAAGCAAAATCCACAAGAAACAAGGACTATTTGGGGGATGACAACCCAAAATGAAGAGGTGGGAGAGATGACTTTATACAAAAGTACCGCTTAATTAGATAAGATAGACAGAAAGCATGACGAATATTACTATGTGAGAGACAAAGATGAAGAGAAATGTCAAAACGTATAGACGTAAGTATTTTGACATGTCATTTCTAGTTAGTGCAGTGAGCATTGTTACCAACAAAGTGAGGTGGGAGCAAAACGTGGAGGACGTAACGAAATTTGATGACGAGCAAGAAACAAGAAGAGTGCTTCTCTCATTCGCAAAAAGTATTCAAGAACGTGACATTGTCACATACGAGCATTCATGTAGAGTGGCAACCTATTCTCAGCGATTGGCACGCTATATCGGCTGGAGCAGGCAACAGGCGCGTAACCTTGCCCTGGCAGCACTGATACACGACCTTGGCAAGACATGGATTGCCAATGATATTCTGAACAAAGCAGCAGCCCTTTCTGAAGATGAACGGCGTAAAATGCAGCGTCACCCGGTAATCGGGGCACGCATTCTGATTGGATGTGATGTCCGTCCTTTCTACGTCGAGACTGTCCTCTATCACCATGAGGCTTGGGATGGACATGGCTACCCTCTTGGACTACGTGGGGAGGAGATCCCACTTAGCGCACGCATTCTGACTGTAGCCGATGTCTATGATGTGCTGACTTCGCAACGTCCCTACAAAGCTCCTCTCTCTACAGAAGAAGCGTGCAAACGCCTCCAGGAAGGGTCGGCTAGCACTTTCGATCCGGCAACGCTGCACGCTTTTCTGCACCTCATAGAGATTACACCAAAATTTACGCTGTCTCTTCCTCCAGCAGATCATCGGCACCATCTGGCCGTGACTTGAGTAGTCACGCCAATATTTCAGTATTTTGTCAAAAAAAGCCACAAGAATTGCTGCATCTACTCATGCAGTGTGTTACACTATGAGGGAGACGCACCGTAGCGTTACATAGAGAAAAAATGTTCACATGTAGTCGCAGATCATCCATTGAGGGGCTTGGAGGTCTAAAATGCCCATCATACTTGATCGCAGCGCCTGTTGTGATTTCAGCGAGACTACCTCGCGTGAATGGTTAGTTGCAAATGGTATTGGCGGATACGCCGCAGGAACCGTTTCAGGGATGCTAACACGCATGGAGCATGGGTTGTTAGTAGCGGCGCTTCCTGAGAGAGCAACTCCACAACTTCTGCTTGCGAAAATCGACGAAGAGGTCGTATTCGATCAGCGCAGCTATGACTTAGGTACCAACGAGTATCGGGACGGGACACTTAACCCGGCAGGCTTTGTCAATCTGGAGACATTTCGCCTTGAAGAGGGTTTTCCTACGTTCACTTATCATCTCGGTGGGCTGAGTGGTTTTATGCTACAAAAACGCATCTGGATGCCACAAGGCCACAACACCACCTATATACAGTATCGTATGTTGCGTACAGTTCCAACTGAACAGACCGGGTCTGGCTATCAAAGAAGTGGCACAACAAGAGCGTTATACAATGATTACTACTATGCCCAGCAGATACAGCGCACGTTGCAATTGACCTTGCTTCCTTTTGTTGCGTATCGTCCATACAACGAGCCGCAGCATGGAAGCAACGACAAGGGCTTTCAGGTAGAAAAGCATCCTACAGAGGATCATGTTACTGAGAATGAACAGCAGTTCTCTTCATTTCCCCAAGGTGTTGCAGGCTGTACCATTCGGGCTTGGCCAGAAGCTCATCACTATCATATCCTGGCTATTGGGCACGCGCAGAGTCAAGTAACATTCCTACCTACCGGGGTATGGTACTGGAACTTCTTACGACGTCTGGATGCAAATGCTGGCCGCCCTGCCACGGACGACCTCTACCTTCCGGGTGTCATTCGTGCCACACTCTGGCCTGGAGAAGATGCGACTTTGACGATTATCGTCAGTGCCGAAGAGTTGTCATCACTGCCATTGAGCCAGGATCGGTTACAACACTCCTACACGCGTAGTGTTGAGGCACAGCGACAACTTGTCGCTGCTGTTCTTCATCCCCAACGCTTCTTCGGCGAAGCTGGCGAGACGGCTCAAGCGAAACGGGTGCAGATTTTACCCCTCGCCTCTCAAAAAATGAGTGCAGAGGAATATTTGCACCTGCTGCTTCAGGCTGCCAATCGTTTCTTTGTGCGACGCACCGCTTCTCCTAGGAATGGCTTGGATCACAACGCGCTGTTTAGTAGACCTGAACGTATGACACTTGTGCTCTCCAACTACTACACGATGCAGACCAGGACACGTGATATGCTTATTAGCCTTCCGGGAATTGCTGTTGTTACCGGAAAATACGAAGAGGTAGCGCAGCTCCTACGCAGGCTTGCACGTCACTTCAAACAGGGACTACTACCGGATTGCCTCCCACAGCCCGACTATACGCCACAAGAAAGTGACTATGGAAGCGTAGATACGACACTCTGGTTTTTCTATGCTTTCGACCACTATCTGCGTGCTACACACGATTACGAACTGCTCAATGAACTGTACCATTCTCTTGCTGAGAGTATTGGCTACTACAGAAAAGGTACCCTTCATGGTATCAGGGTGGACTCGGATGGACTTTTGCAGGCGCAGGAGCAGGGCAAAGCTTTGACGTGGATGAATAGCTTGGTGGATGGCAGGCCCAGTACACCTCGTAGTGGTAAGCCCATTGAGGTGAACGCACTCTGGTATCACGCGCTCTCGCTTATGCACGAGTGGTCATCCCGCCTCTACTACATAGGGCGACTCATCAGCATTCCGTCCACCTACCAGGATCAACTTGTGCGCTGCAAACGGAGCTTTGAGGAACGCTTCTGGTATGCTACGGGTGGCTACCTCTATGATGTTATTGATGGGCCACTCGGCAATGATGCCTCCCTCCGTCCTAACCAACTGCTGGCACTTTCGCTTCGCCACTCTCTCTTGGAAGATGAGTCGCAACGGCAAAGTGTGTTTGAGGCAGTAAGTCGCCATTTACTTACACCGTATGGCCTACGTACTCTGGCCCCATACGACGCTGCTTATCGTGGTGCCGCAGAGCAAGACCGTGAGCAACAGCGCGTGCTACACCAGGGAAGCGTCTGGACATGGCTGATTGGGCCGTATATTGATGTCTTGCTTTCAGCAGCAACAACACAGCATAAGCAATACTATCAAAAGTCGCAATGGCAGAAAAGCCTTCAACTGCTAGAAACTTTCCAGGCCCACTTCTACGAAGAACTGTTGGGAATGAGCGCAGGGATATTCAGTGGTGATGCACCTCATCGCACAATTGGAGACCGCGCTTCTGTGATTAGTGTAGGTGAACTGTTGCGGGTCTACGACCTGCTCTCACAGATTAAACTGACATATGTCATTGACCTTGTACCCGAAAGGGTTTAGAGCAGCCGCATCGTAGCCGATGACAGGAGCGAGTGCTGTACAGACGGCTAGACCATGCTCAACCATGTCGGGGCCTCTAGTTGTTGCTTTGAGGCCCTTGACACACTAGTCGCCAAAGTTGCGCACTACTGAGGCCAGAAGGCTGATGGATTGCAGCAAGTTACAGGCTAAGCTACTTTTCCTTACGCAAAACTAGCATAGACCAAGCTGCACCCGAAAATCTTCAATGAGGTGTGCCAACCCTGTCTCCAAATCAACCTTAGGATACCATCCTAGCAGTTCAATGGCACGTCCTATGTCTGGACGCCGCCTTTGGGGGTCGGTAGGAACGCGCTCCTCTGGGAAGAACTTCGTGCCAGCCTTGTTCTGAGTGAGACGATTGACAATTTGAGCCAGGTCGTAGATAGATGTCTCCCTTGGGTTACCTAAATTAATCGGTTGATGTACATCTGCCATTAATAAGCGATATATGCCCTCGATAAGATCGTCAATATAGCAAAAGCTACGAGTCTGGGAGCCATCTCCATGTATTGTTAATGGTTCACCTAAAAGAGCTTGACGAGCGAAGTTAGCCACTGCGCGTCCATCGTCTACACGCATGCGAGGTCCGTACGTGTTGAAAATACGCACAATTCGTGTATCAAGATGGTGGTACCTATGGTAGGCCATAGTCATTGCTTCAGCAAATCGCTTCGCTTCATCGTACACTGATCGCGGTCCAACCGGGTCGACGTGACCGCAGTAGTCCTCTTGCTGTGGATGCTCCTGCGGATCACCATAGACTTCAGAGGTTGAGGCCAGCAGAAAACGAGCTTGGTGAGCACGAGCTACGCCAAGTGCATTATGTGTGCCAAGTGATCCAACTTTGAGCGTCTGAATAGGCAACTGAGGGAATCCATAGGGAGATTTTGGATTAGGGCTGGCTGGCGAAGCAAAGTGTAGCACTGCGTCAACCTTTCCTGGCACAAAAATAAAGTTAGAAACGTCGTGCTTGATGAATAAGAAATCATCGCGCCCCGCCAAATGCTCGATATTACTCAAGCGTCCTGTTTTTATATTATCTAGAGCTACTACTTGATGATTTTCCTGCAAAAGGCGATCACACAGATGAGATCCTATAAAGCCTGCAGCTCCAGTAACGAGAATCCTCACGGTCTCCTCCAAACTAAAGTTTCCTGGTGCATATTCGTACCAAGGTTATTATTATCTCTTGTATGTCAAGCCCCAAGTTTCGCCATAGTCTGCTTTCGTTGACAAATCTCTCTGGTTGAGATAGTATCCAGCATAGTAGCAATTATGAACATGCTAGCTAAGTATACTAGCTCTATGCAGCACGAAGACTTGTAATACGCTACTAACCTAGGGCAAGAGGCTGTTTGGCGTGCTGATCTCTCAGTATGCAGTCAGCATCTCGGTCTAGCTACTAAAGAGAAGCGCGCAGGATTGTACTTGCCTCATCTGGACTTAGTGCTTCAAAATCTGTGCGTGGCAAGTTTCGAGGCATCACAGTAAAAGGGCCTGTCCAATGTTTCGCGTGCTCCTCCAACCACGCAAGAACCTCAAACGATTTTTTACGTGATTGCTCAACAATAGGATAGCGCATAGCAGCCCGATCAAACACCTCGTCATCTTTGGTATAGACGCTATAGTCTTCTCGTACCACAACATCTATGTAAAGATCAGTATAGATCATCTCTTGTGCGGTATTTGTATAGTCAGAGCTTGGTAGCACAACATCACAATAGGCACCAAGAAAGCGACCCGTCTCGTCATTATAATTAATGTGAATAGTAAACCAAGCGTCACGCCAGAAGTAGCTTAACTGGTGTTTCTCCAAGACCCAGGTGCCCGGTTTCCAATGCATTTGTGTCCTTGCTGGAGTCCAGATGACAAAAT
>JAFATZ010000048.1 GCA_019243675.1 Ktedonobacteraceae bacterium
TATCGTCACGCAGCAGGACGTTGTATTTGGGTCGATGCTCCTTAATGTAGTTGCTCTCCAGCGCCAGCGCCTCAACCTCATTGTTGACAACGAGAAACTCGATGTCGTCTACTTGCGCCACAATACTGCGATTCTTCGCACTCAGCACAGTAGAGTCTTGAAAGTAGGAGCGTACACGGCTGTGCAACGAGATGGCCTTGCCGACATAGAGAATGGTGCCGTGTGCATCCTTCATCAAGTAGATGCCAGGTTTGTGTGGCAGCGAATTAAGCACCGACTGGATTTTTTCGTTCACGGGAATCGTCACAATCGCTCGATAATCAACCCGTTAGCCATGCCGCCACCCTCACAGATGGTTTGCAGCCCGTAGCGTCCGCCAGTGCGCTCTAGTTCGTTGAGCAGGACGGTGGTGAGTCGTGCGCCAGAGGCTCCCAGGGGATGACCGATGGCGATGGCACCACCGTTGACATTGACCTTACGCAGGTCGGCGCAGGTCTCGTGCTGCCAGGCGAGGACGACGCTGGCAAAAGCCTCATTGATCTCCACAAGGTCGATCTGATCGAGGGTGAGTCCAGCCCTAGCCAGCACTTTCCTGGTGGCTGGTATGGGAGCGGTGAGCATCAAGATGGGATCGTTAGCAGCCAGTGAGAACGCACCGAAGCGTGCGCGAGGTTTGAGGCCGAGCTGCTCTGCGATTGTGCGCTCCATAATCAACACGGCGGCGGCACCATCACTTATCTGCGAAGAGTTGCCAGCAGTGATGAGGCCCTCGGGTTTGAAAGCAGGCTTGAGGTTCGCCAGCTTCTCTATGCTGGTGTCGCTACGAATGCCCTCGTCTTTCGCAAAGATGCTGGTTGTGCCGTCTTCATTCTTGACCTCAATGGGCACAATCTGCGAGGAGAAGCGCCCTTCCGCCGTAGCTCGGGCAGCGCGGCGATGGCTCTCCAAGCTATAAGCGTCTAGCTCCTCTCTACTCAACTCCCATTTATGGGCCACAAGATCAGCACTGATACCCTGATGGACAAGGCGATTGTTGTAGCGTTCGATCATCAAAGGGCCGAACGGTGTGCCCCCTTGGGCAGGTGCTCCCATAGCTACGCGGGTCATCGACTCCACGCCGCCAGCAATGGCAATATCGTATGCACCACTTAACACGCCCTGTGCTGCAAAGTGAATCGCTTGCTGGCTCGATCCGCACTGGCGATCAACGGTAGTGCCAGGGACGGACTCGGGAAAATCGGCGGCCAGCACGGCGTTACGTGCTACATTATACGACTGGTCCCCAACTTGGCTGACACAGCCTACGATCACATCATCAATCAGCGCCGCGTCAAGTTTGTGGCGCTTCACTAGCGCCACAAGCACCTGGGCCATCAAATCCACGGGATGCCAATCCTTCAGTTTTCCTCCTCTGCGCCCCACAGGCGTGCGAACAGCATCTACGATGACTGCCTCGCGCATTGTCGCCATGACTGCCTCCTTTTGTCGATTGGACTGTCAATTTTCTGTTACTTTGTTACTACTATACAGTAAGCCACGAAGACGAACGCACGTGCAAGAGAGCTACAAAAACTTCATGTGCGTAGAGCATGAACGCTCTACGCACGTAATTTACTGCTCTCTGCTAGAAAGTTTGCTGTTGAGTATATGCATAGCTAGGTCGTCCAAACATGACACGCTGTTGACGTTTCTGCCCAAAGAGCAGATATAACAGAGGTCCGATAACGACAGGGATAGGCATAAGCCAAGTGACGAGCAACCAGAGAATCTTGCCGATCGGGGAGTGGCCGTCCTCAAGAATCATGAGTGTCACCAGAATGTGACCAACTATTGGGACGAATACAATCACTAAGAATAGAATAGAGTTGAAGAAGCATCCTCTATTACTTGACATATTATATTTTCTCCTTTTTAAGTGTTCTGAACATAACATAAGTTGTCATTCTTTTTTTGCGCAGATGCGTGGATTCGCTCTGCAAACCACGTCAGGCACCATACATCGCTGGCCCCGCGATGCAATTGATGGACACCTTTTATACGGGTAAGGCGCGTTTTATGTTGCAAAAGAGGTCTATCTAAGAAGAGATAAATTTATGTGCTAGGTTCATAATGAGTGGGCGGTAGGTAAGTTCATAACAGCCCATGAATTGGACGACACGACCGCCCCAGCCGCGTTTAAAGCGGTAGACGCCAGCCATATCCTCGTCTTCGGCCTCAGTATCGGGGATGCCCCAGAAGTCATAGGATGTTGCCCCCTGCTGTTTGGCTAAGCGGATCGCCTCCCACTGCAGCAAATGATTAGGCATCAGTTGGCGGTGCTCGTTACTTGATGCTCCATAGAGGTAGATGGCCTGTCGTGCGAAGAAGGCGACAAAAATACCAGCTAGCAGAAGTCCATCATATTCAGCAAGCAAGAGGTGCATCTCGTTGCGGGCGGCAAAGATGTGCCACGCTTTCAGGTAATAGTCGAGCGTGTGAACGCCGAATTGGTCGCGCTCAGCCGTTGTCTGCAGCAGACTATACCAAGCTTGCACGTCCTCATCTCTCTGCGCAGTCCTGACCGTAACGCCCTTTCGTCCGGCAAGGCGGACATTGTAGCGCCACTTCTCTTTCATCTGTGCAAGTAAAGTTGTCTCGTCAAGCGTGATATCTAGTATAATTGTGCGCAGCGGTTGCACAGCGTGGGCCGGATGGGCGTGTAGAGCTTCAAGCCGCTTCAGGATAAGCGTACTCTCTGCAACGCCACTTTCCTGTCCCAATTCTAACTGTAGGGCCAGAGCGCCTTGGCGACGCAGCAGGCCATTGAGCTGCGAGAAGAACTCTTCACAGAGCGACGGCTGTGTCCAGTCGATCACAGGTCCCCTGGGAATATAGGCCAGGTGACCGATGCCCAGTGGTACGTGAGAGACGGTACGGCGCAAAACCTGGGCGGCGGCAACTATCTGTTGCTGCTCCCCATCCCACAGCGCAAGGCGCAAAGGATGCCACTGCGCACTCGCTTTGATCTCACCCCAGGACCAACTTTGCAAGAGGTGTCCATTTGGGTGTGCTGAGACAAAAGCGTCCCATTGCTCACGCAGATCAACGGGGACAGAGCGCAAGGTGTAGCGAGACATACAGATGAACTCCTAAAAAAGTAGTGAACATAGCACATTGTCACATTATAACATATGTCAGCAGTTCTTAAGAGTTGCTCTGTGTTATAATACCAGTAACAGGTCACCCACCTAACAGTACAGGCCGATAGAAGCATCGGCAGGAGGCCACGTGTGAAAGTCGTAATTCTTGGTTGTGGACGTGTTGGCGCAACGCTGGCAATGAAGATGGAAGAAGTCGGACACAAAGTGACGGTCATTGATATTAGCAACGATTCCTTCCGCCGACTCGACCCTAAGTTCCGTGGGGTCAAAATTCTCGGTAACGGCGTCGACGAGGAAACGCTGCGGCGAGCTGGCATTGAGACAGCAGATGCCTTCGCTGCTGTCACGAATGGTGATAACCGCAACATCATGGCCAGCCAAATTGCCAAAGAGATCTTTCATGTCCAGAAGGTGGTTTGCCGTATCTACGATCCCATTCGCCAGGGCACCTATAAGCTGCTTGGTCTTGAAGCGATCAGCCCGACGATCATCGGGGCCAACATGCTCTTTGATGCCATCATCGGCATTCAGCGAAGTTCTTAGGGGAAGGACGGAGACCCTATGTACATCATTGTGGGTGGTGGTGGCGATGTCGGCTACTACTTGACGAGAAATCTTCTGAAGCAAGGCCATGAAGTGCTTCTGCTGGAGAAGGACACAAGTCGCTACAATACGCTAAGCGAAGAGTTAGGGCAGGCAATCTACAATGGTGACGCTTGTGAGGCACGCACAATGGAGGAGGTTGGAACCAGACGCGCCGACGTAGTGATTGCAGTGACAGGTCACGACGAGGACAACCTAGTTATCTGCCAGATGGCCAAGCGCTACTTCAACGTAGGACGCACTATTGCTCGCTTAAACAACCCCAAACACGAGCTATTATTTCAGAAGCTTGGCATCGATGTCACAGTCAGCCCCACCAAGGCTATTCTCTCGCTGATTGAATCTGAGCTGCCCGGGCCACATTTTGTGCTGCTCATGACATTGAAGCGTGCAGGCTTGGAGATTGTAGAGATGAACATTCCACCCACTTCGCCAGTAGTAGGTAAGCAACTCAGCGATATTAATTTACCGCGCCGTTGCCACCTTTCACTCATTCTGCGTGGCGATGAGCCAATCTTTCCCGAGAAGGACACCCGCTTACTCGTGAATGACGATGTCTACGCGCTCGTGACCAAAGAAGGGGAAGAGGAGTTGCGTAACACTTTTGGCACAAGCTAAGACAAGTGCGAAAACGTCTCCCTGGCTCGGTCAGAAAGACGCCTTTCGTGCTCGTGTTAACTGCCTGGCTTTTCTGCCGAAGTGACGCGCTCCTCTCCCTCCTCCGGCTCAACGTGTACATCCCCGTCTCTTTCAAGTGCTCTACTAGATTCTGCCTTGCTATAAGCAAGCTCCCTAGGTGGAACGTGTCTCCTTCTCAGTGCGAACCGCTCACGGACACGATTTGAATATGGAACGGTCCACGGGTCGCGTCTTTGAGCAAGCATGTGTTCGGCTGATTCGCCACGGGTTGAGCGATAAATGCTGGCAATCATCACCCATGCTGCTGCTACAATCGGGGTGGCCAGCAGAGCGCCGAAGGCTCCAAAGAGCTTGGCACCCGCCAGCAACGCCAGTATAGAGGCAACCGGATGGAGACCTACTGCTCGCCCTACGATGCGTGGCCCTAGGACATTACTCTCAATCGCCTGAATAACGACGAACAATATGATGACATAGAAGGTGCGTGGGAACGGAGCGGGCAACAGCAGCGAGAGCAGGATAGCGGGAAGCGATGCCAGGGCCGGTCCCACCATAGGGATGGTCTCGAAGAGGAAGCCCAGTGCGCCGATAATCAAGGCGTACTGACCTAAACCTGTGATAATACACACCAATCCGGCCAGCACGCCAATGATAACTGCGAGCGTCAGTTGCCCACGAATATAATTGCCTACTACCTTGTTTAGCGTCTCCTCAAAAAGCAACACGTGCTTAAGCCAACTCTGCGGAGCAAGGTTCACCAGACTATCGCGAATACGCTTGCCATCAAGCGTCAAGTAAACGCTCAGCACAAGTATCAGCAGAATATTGAT
>JAFATZ010000117.1 GCA_019243675.1 Ktedonobacteraceae bacterium
TGATAACGAAGTACCAAGCAAACCAAGTCAAAAAGCGTTGCTGCACAAATTTTTCGCGTCGTGCGAAGCCGAGCCGTCCAATGGTCAGCAGTGTCAGCACGACGAGTGTACCGATAAGCGCCAGGAGAAAGATATTCATACACAGTCTCTCTTCCTAATTGAGTTACTTCTCTAGCGTGCTCTTGCTGTTTCTCTCGCCATCATAGCTCAGCAGAATGCGCTTGCCGTCGTACGTCGTCTCTAGATGGACGGGCCGCCCCCAACAGAGATAGACATACTGCAGCGTCTTTTCAGCGTAGACCAGATCAAGCTCCTGGCCTTCGAAGAGATGCTTGATATACAACTCGCGGTTACCACGATAGTCGCCATTATCAACCACGAGGTAGGGCTGGTTAAAGTTGGTCATACTGGCCACGATACCATCGCGCACCTTTTCCCAATTCTTCTCAACGATTACCCACTCGTCCCCTTCTTTTTTATAGAGATAGAGGTCGAGGTCCTTTACCAGATCTTCGGTCAGGTAGTTACGCAAGAATGAAACATCATTGTCCATTTCACGTACCTCGAAGATTTTCTTACGGCCCATGCCCGGCTTGCGACCGAACTTTTCTTGCTCCTCGGTCGTAGGCGAGTCCCAACGGCGCTCAATATCCTCAAGCATCTTAAAGCCCAGATAGTAGGGGTTGAGCGAAACACGTGAGGGTGAGAGCACGCCTGAGTGCAGTTGGGCGAACTCGATGATCTCAGAATTGGAGATGACGCTCTCATCGCCAAGCTGGCGCATGATACGTGAGTGCCATAGGCTGGCCCAGCCTTCATTCATGACTTTAGTTTGCATCTGTGGCACAAAGTAGAGCCACTCATGGCGCACGATTTCGAGGATATCGCGCTGCCAAGTTTGGAGCACAGGAGAATGACGTATCAGGAAGAGCAGAATATCTTTTTCGGGCTTCTCTGGGAACTTCACTGGCTTGAGCTGATACGTATCGCGCTCTTCTTCCGCTTGCTTAGCTTTTTTTTCTAGGCCCCACAAGTCATCGTACTCGCTAGTACGCTCCTTCAGTTTCTCCTCTTTCTTCTCATGAGAGGGAGGATCATCGCTACGCAAGAACAGGTTGTAATCCACATGCTCCTGGATAGAGAGCGCAGCATCAAGGAAACGTTCCACTTCAGCTTTGCCATGATCGAATTCATACTTAGCGATGCGCTCAGCGTGAATACTGACCTTGTCGATCATGCGCCGTGAGGTGTGCTGGAAATATGCGTTATTCTTGAAGAAGTCAGTATGGCCGAAGACATGAGCTGCAACGAAGGTATTCTGCAGCATATTATTCATGTCCATCAGGAAGGCATAGCTTGGATTGGTGTTGACTACCATCTCGTAGATTTTGCTCAACCCGAAGTCGTACTGCATCTTCTGCCTATAGTAGGCTTTGCCATACGTCCAGTGGCTAAAGCGTCCAGGTAGGAGGTACGAGGCGAACTCATACATAATCGTAGCGGGCACTAGCTCAAAGTGTGTGGGAAATGGATCAAGCCCAAAATCATGGGCTATCTGCCAAGCATGATCTATAGCATCGCGCAACCGCTCAATCTCGCTGTATTCAGGTACCGTTGTCATCTATAAGCTCCTACTATAGGGACAATCCCTTTCGCCCCGCCCTGGGGGCACGATAAATCGGGCCCCTACAGGGCGGGAACAGGCTCGTGCTGGGCAAAGAATTTGCGCAATGCAGGGTAGACCTCTTTTTTGTCGGAGATGGTGACGGCAATGAATTTCTTGTCAGTGATTTTGTTGTAAGCTGACATAAGCGTGCTGGGCGAGCGATAGTGGCCCTCACGAATTTCGCCATAGCCAAAGATATTACACATTTGCATGAGCTTCATGACCAACTGGACGCAACGATCATTGTCCCACGGCAAGTTGTCGCCATCGGAGAAGTGGAAGGGATAGATGTTCCAGTCGTCGGGACTGTACCGATCTTTGATAATCTGCAAGGCCAGTTCGTAGGCAGAAGAGACCTGGGTGCCTCCGCTCTCACCTCGATGGAAGAACTCTTCCTCTGTGACTTCCTTTGCCTCTGTATGATGGCTAATAAAGACAATCTGGACATTGTTGTACTTCGTGCGCAGGAAGCGCACCATCCAGAAGTAGAAGCTACGGGCAATGTATTTCTCGAACTCACCCATACTCCCTGAAATGTCCATCATAGCGATCACAACTGCATTGGATTGATATTTAATCGTAGGCTCCCACACTTTGAAGCGCAGGTCTTCGCTTTTGATATCCTGAAATCTGGCCTCACCCTTGGCAGCATTGCGCTTCATGTTCTCGAGAATTGTACGCTTTTTATCCAAGTTGTTCATTGGACCTTTTTTACGCACATCGGTAAAGCGCACGGACTCCGTTTCCATCTCTTGCTGGCGTTTTTGCTCCAGGTTGGGCAGGCCAAGATCCTCAAAAATCATAGCTGCCAGTTCTTCCATGCTGACCTCGGCTTCGTAGTAGTCATAACCAGCATCTTTGCCAGCATCGCCCCTTTTGCCCTTGCCCTGGCGTGGCTCCTGAGCAACCACATCGCCAACCTTACTCTTGCCATTGCCCTGCCCTGCATGCTGCTGACGCCCAGGATCGAAGCGGAAGCGATACTCGTCAAGGGACCGAATGGGTACACGCACTACCTTTTTGCCATCCGACATGATAATTGACTCTTCGCTGACAATATCACTCAGATTTTTCTTGATTGCCTCGCGAATTTTCTCTTTATGACGTTCTTGATCGACTTGTCCTTTGCGATGCAGTGACCAGTCATGCTGAGAGACTGACATTGAGCACGCTCCTTACTATATGAAAATGATATGTGGGCGCAGAGAATTGCGCCCACATATCGACCATATGACTCGTCGCAAGCTTTCCATGCTATCAATCATCAACGGTTCAAGAGACTGCCAGTGTAGCGCAGAATTTCGTTCGCACACACTTGACAATAGCCATGCTCTGTCATAAGACGGTTGATCACATCGTTAATCTTACGCAGTTGCTCTTTATCGGGTGTACGTGTTGATGTGGTAATCTTCACAACGTCCCGCAGGTCGGCAAACAGCTTTTTCTCAATGGCATCGTTGAGCCGCTCATGACTCGTATAGTCAAAGGTTTGGCCTCTGCGTGCTAGTGACGAGATACGAATAAGAATTTCTTCGCGGAAAGAGCGCTTAGCATTTTCACTCACACCAACCTGCTCCTCTATCGAGCGCATCAATTGCTCGTCTGGCTCCATCTCCTCGTCGGTGATAGGATCGCGCAACCTCGTCTTATTGCAGTAGGCTTCAACGTTATCCAGATAGTTGTTCA
>JAFATZ010000270.1 GCA_019243675.1 Ktedonobacteraceae bacterium
CTCCCTCCCATTAAAATCGCTCTATTATTCCGGCTGCTTCTAACGGATGTGGATGGTAGCGACCCGGTACCTCACCACAGAGACGGGGTGTTGGATAGACCTTGTTGGGATTGCACAGGTTTTGCGGATCAATGGCGCAACGGATAAGCTGATGGGTTGCCATATCAGCGTCGGTGAACATAGCAGGCATATAGCCTTTCTTGTCCATGCCGACACCGTGTTCGCCAGTGATGCTTCCTCCGTGAGCAACACAGGAGCGTAGAATCTCGCCTGCAAGCGTTTCGGCCTGCTGCTCGGCACCCTCAATACGCTCATCGTAGAGCACCAATGGATGTAGGTTTCCATCACCAGCATGAAAAACGTTGGCTACACGCAGACCAAATTTCGTGCTCAGTTCTTCGATCTCGCGCAGTACTTCTGGTAATGCTGTACGAGGAAGAACGCCATCCTGTACAATGTAGTTGGGGCTAATACGTCCCATTGCTGCAAATGCTGCCTTACGTCCTTTCCACATCAGGGCGCGCTCCGTATCCGTGCGAGCCAAGCGATACTCAGTTGCTCCGGCGTTCTGACAGATGGCCTCGACTTGTGCCAACTGTCGCGTTACTTCTGCATTTGGTCCGTCCAACTCAATCAGCAAAATTGCTCCAGCGTCCAGGGGAAAACCAGCATGAACCGATGCCTCACACGCTGCAATGGAAAGTTTATCCATCATCTCTACGGCTGCTGGTATAATTCCCGCGCTAATGATGCCCGATACCGTCTCACCCGCAGCGTCAGTGTGTGCGAAGGCAGCTAACACTGTCTTGACCGTTTCTGCTCGACGCACAATGCGCAGCATAATTTCAGTAGCGATACCAAGCGTTCCCTCAGACCCCACAATAATCCCAGGCAAGTCATAGCCTGGTGTATCGAGAGCCGGGCCGCCAACTTCGACCAGCTCTCCATCGGGCAGGACCAGCTTCATACCTAGCACATGGTTCACCGTAAAGCCATACTTGAGGCAGTGCGCACCACCCGAATTTTCGGCGACATTGCCACCGATAGAGCAGATTTGTTGACTGGAAGGGTCAGGCGCGTAGTAATAGCCATGAGCAGCGACGCGTTGTGTCACCCCCAGATTGATCACACCAGGTTGGACGACAACCCGTTGATTGAGCAAATCAACGTCGAGGATGCGATTCATGCGGGCAAGCGAAATAACGACTCCCCCCTCTACTGGCAATGCTCCGCCCGAAAGCCCTGTACCCGAACCGCGTGGCACAAATGGAATGTGTGCTCGGTGGCAGAGACGTACCACGGCCTGTACCTGTTCCGTCGACACTGGCAGCACTACCAGCGCAGGCTGCACCCGAAAACTTGTCAAGGCATCAGACTCATATGTCCGTAACTGTTCATGTTTCTCCAATACTTGGTCAGCGCCTACGATTGTTCGCAACTCCGCAACAAATTTTGCTTCAAGCATCAAGGCCTCCTTGCTCACGGTGGCGAGAGTGAATCTCAGAGTGAGGAAAATATATTCCGCTTATTAAGTAATAATTATATACAAGATAAATGTCAAGCTATCGGAGTATGAACAGAGGGAATATGAAGCTTCCAAAAATAAATAAGGTATAGTGGCGCATTTGGGCACAGTCCAAACGCGCTGCTATACCTTATTTACTGTCCCAGTAGGGAACGTGAGAGGGCGAGCGTCGTTGCTCGTACGGAATGGGTCTACTGTACTACACCCAAATATCGGAAGTGCAATCGCCACCTGGGTAACGCACTTCATGGGCGCGGGCAGGGCCAGCAGGCTCCTTGCCGAAATCTACGTAGAAGTTCTCGTTGATCTGCAAGCCACCATTGTGGGTATCGCAATCAATTTGCAGTAGGTAGGAACCATCCTTGGCTAGATCAGGGTAGAACTGGTTATCCCACGTGCTGTAGAGCGAGTTGGTGACGTAAAGCCGCTTGCCATCAAGGCTCAGTTGGAGCATCTGCGGTCCGCCACCAAGCTCTCTGCCTCGAATGGTTTCGCTTTTGCCAAGCAAGCCACCACACCATACCTGTCCAGTCAGTCGGGGATGTGAAGGGTCGCTGATATCATACTGGCGAATGTCCCCATGCAGCCAGTTCGACAGGTAGAGATACTTGTCATCCATTGAGACCAGGAAATCGGTGATGAGCGAGGGCACGGGAATGGGCCAGCCTGCTAACTCAACGGAGGGCACATCGATTACCTTTTCCACCTGCCACGTGCCGTTGGGCTTATGCCAGTGCCACATATTGCTACTGAGTGCTGCTCCAACGAACCCGTGGGTACTGTCAGGGTTATGCTGGAAGCGCACCTCAAGGGGGACTAATCCTTCTTCACCCAGATCAACACTGTGTACGATTTCATGCTTCTGCCAGTCCCAGAAGTGCAAGTGATGGCCGTACTTATCGGCAGCAACATCATCCAAATTGAAGCCTTTTGTGTAAGTGGTCGGCGCTGCCCACTCACTGCTGACCATGACATTGTGGCGTGGCTGGTACCAGAAGTCGTAGTTGTAGTGCATACCCTCGGGCTTGCGCTCCCAACGGCCTGCAATATTGAACTGCTCGTCGAGTAACAGGAAACCGCCAGGTGCGTTGCCGTCCTTGTCACCGAGCATTGAGATCATAATCTGGCCATCAGCCAGACAGTGAACGGTATGTGGAGCGGTGAGGTTCGCCTTTTCCTTGACTTCTTCGGGCTCGATGACCTTATGCAGTTTTGGAGCTTGTGCGTCAGAGACATCGACAATGTGAATGCGGCTAGATAAGTTACCTGGCAGGATCAGAAAGCTTCGTGATTTGCCTTCATGTTCATGGCAGGAGCTACAGGCATTCCACCCAAAATGATGTAGTTCGTCTCCGACGTTGGGCATAGCCAGACGATGAATCACCTGGGAGTAGGTCGGGGATGTAGGATCAACATCAATAGTAGCCAGGTAATCGGGCTGCTTGATCTCTGTTCCTCCATAGAGGGCGATGCTGTAAAGCACCTTTTCCGGGTCGGCCTTGGTAGCTTCTTCGGGTGAAGCATAGCCCGGTCCATGTCCGAAATAGTGTTCATGATGCGTCTCATGCACATTTGCCATACTGTACATATCTCCTTCTGTCCTAATCATCGACAATAATTCCCTCGATTACAAGAGGGACAGGGGATGACTGTCCCTCTGCTGAAGCGGGAAGGTTTTCCCTCAAAAACCCCGATTTCTTTTTTTGCTCGCTGCCTACGCAAGGAGGGAGTGGTGCCCGTCAATTTTTTACATGCCTGTGGCCTTGCCCCAACCGTGCAAAAAATTGACGGACACCCTTAGAAAAGAAAGGAAAAGTTGACTGAAATGATTGACTATATCAAGTATACAGAAAAAAGATATTCTTGTCAAGAGGTACGGCAAATTATTTATAACCCAAAAGAATAATCAAAATAACTTGAAAGAATGATTTGAGTATGGTATAGTTTTTCCAGTGAGGCTGAGGTTTCTTATAGTTGGTCAAAAGCGCAAGATATTGCGCACGTAGTTACCCTGTCTGAAAGCAAAGGAGAAGGATCTCTTGAGAACATCGTCTGTTTATTGGTTACGTATCATCGCACTCGTTGTATTGTTTGCCCTTGCAGGTTGCGGCGCTCA
>JAFATZ010000274.1 GCA_019243675.1 Ktedonobacteraceae bacterium
ACCTGCGGGCCAACACCCCATCAACGCATTACGTTCCGAGCAGATAGTTGAGAGAAGAGAATAGAGAGATCTACTCTTCCACAATCATCTTAAGTGTCGTCAATTGTTCAGCGTGTTGTTTGTCGTGCATGGGTAACACATTTACCAGTTGATAGAATTTGCGCTGGCCTCCCCACCTTTCGCTTCTGAAGGGGCGTTCCCACGCCTCAACAGGGAGAGTCGATAGGTATTCAAATATCTCTTCACGCCGTGCAGCCATGCCAGCCAAAACAGCATTGAGCGACACAGGCGACTCAGATGCACGCGTGAGACGAGGAGAAAGTTCGCCAAGATCGGGGATAAGAGGGTTATCCTCGTCTTGTACACGTCGCATCTGTTCAAGTGCCATGCCATCGGTAATATAGAGGTGATGTGCAAGTTGTAGCGGAGACCATTCAGTCCCAGTAGGCTCTTGAGTCAGTGCTTGCTTGCTGAATTTTGCCAATTGCCCTATAAATTCAATGCGAGCTGCAACCATCTTGGGCCGCACCTTCTCAAATGGGTTCTTTAGAGCGTTCACGAGTTCCTCCAGACTATTCTTCGCGTTTCACCAGTCTGCTATATAAACGTTCAAGCTCATCATGATTATTGAAATGTAGGACTACTGTCCCCTTACCCCTCGTATCGCATTTGAGATCCACTTTCACCATGAGCGCGTCCCGAAAATGTGTCTCCAGGTCTTCTATTTCGGGAGAGCGGCGCAATTTGGGACTGATACGCGCAAGAGCGGCATCAATATCTTGGGCTGCTTTGATCTGAGCAGCAAGCTCTTCAGCTTGTCGTACATTTAGCCGCAGAGCAATAATCTTGCTCATCGCGGTCACCTGATCTTCTTCGCGTGTAATGCCGATCAATGCACGTGCATGGCCTTCGCTGAAATGCTCGGGCTGCTTTATTAACGCCTCGCGCACTTTGGCAGTAAGTTGTAGTAAGCGCAGTGAGTTTGCTATGGTCGAGCGATCTTTGCCCACCCTCTTCGCTATCAGCTCCTGTGTCAGGCCAAACTCCTGCACTAAGGCTTGATACGCTAAAGCCTCTTCGATGGGATTGAGAGCAGCGCGCTGGATATTCTCGATCAGAGCTAACTCGAGCATTTGCTGTGCAGTGACTTCCTTAACTACCACGGGAACTTTGCTCAGGCCAGCGAGGCGTGAGGCTCTCCAGCGTCGTTCGCCTGCGATGATCTGATAGCGTATGGCATTGGTGCTAGGCGCATTCGACTGCTCATTGTCGGCAAACCACCCATTAGCCCCCCTTGTGTTTGTATCAGAATCGCTCAGCGGTGTGACGACGATAGGTTGAATCAGCCCATGTTCTTTAATAGAAGCACTCAATTCCAACAGTTTGGGATCATCATCGCTGAAAGCGCGGCGTGGCTGGCGCGGATTAGGCATAATACTATCAATTGCTACTTCAAGCGTCGTGGGAACCTCCGAGGCTTGTTGTTGTGTTGAGGCCATAACCTCAGATGCACCGGAGATCAGAGCATCAAGACCACGCCCCAGGCCGAACTTTTGCTTAGCCAAGAGCCATTACCTCCTCAGCGAATGCACGATAAGAGAGTGCTCCTGGAGAAGTAGGCTCATAATCAAGTATCGCCAGTCCAAAGCTAGGAGCCTCACTCAGGCGCACATTGCGGTGAATAATCGTCTGAAAGGTTTTTTCAGGAAAGTGGTTGCGTACTTCTTTTACAATTTCGCCAGCTAAGCGCGTGCGCGAATCAAACATAGTGAGCAAAACACCTGCAATCTCTAAATGAGGGTTCAGCCTATTCTTGACAATAGTAACGGTATTGAGTAGTTGCGTCAAACCCTCCAGCGCTAAGTATTCACACTGAATGGGGATGATCAGACCGTCAGCAGCCACCAGAGCATTGACGGTGAGCAAACCGAGTGAAGGGGGACAATCAATAATAATATAGTCACAGCGCTCTCGAATCGGCTCCAATGCACGCTTCAATCTCTGCTCACGTGCTATCGCCCCTACCAGTTCCATCTCGGCACCTGCGAGATCTACTGTACAGGGCGCGACTACCAATTCACGACGTTGCGTCGAGACGATCACATCAAAGATCGAAATCTCATCATTATCTTGCACGAGTAGATCGTAAATAGTATACGACTTTCTGTTCTTTGCTACACCAATGCTGCTAGAGGTATTGGCCTGTGGGTCCATATCGACGAGCAACACCTTACGCCCTGCTGCGGCTAGATACGTAGCAAGATTAATAGCAGTTGTTGTCTTTCCCACACCTCCTTTTTGGTTAGCGATTGCAAACACCCTTGACACAGATTGCTACCATGCCTTTCGTCTTACGATGCTTGATCCAATGGAGCACATTTATAGTTCGGATTTCTCTCGTACCGCCATTGTAACAAATGTACGAGCTAGAAGCAACCACCTACAGGGTAACGCGGTTCCCCCCAGCGGGCATAGTAAAGCGCAAAAACCCTCCCCCTGCCAAGCGCGTGCAGACAACACAGAGGGTGAAGAGGGCAAACAACAATGCCATAGTCTTCAGTTCATAGAAGCCGAAATCGAGGGGACTGAGATGATTGGCACCTGGCGTGAAGAGGCGTAGCAGTGCAGGGCCATGTTGTATACCACCCAGCGAGCTTATGGGCAGACCGAGCAGCAGGCTCACTACCAAGTCAATACTAAAGCAGATCACCGCCAACAGCGGCCCAAGCAGCCAGAAGCGCTTACTGAGTCGCTCGCGCTTCGTCAAGACGATGCGACGGGTCGCCCAAAAAGGCGCAACAAGATATTGCAGCGCCAGAAAGAGCAAGGGAGCGGCAACATAGGTCCAGTCGGGAAAAACGGCGGGATTGATCAAGGCTCCCAGTCGTCCGAGCGTGTAGAGGA
>JAFATZ010000286.1 GCA_019243675.1 Ktedonobacteraceae bacterium
AACCACCGCAAGAATCTCTTGCGTCTTGAACGGTTTGACCAGATAGGCTTTGGCCCCGACCAGCCGCGCTTTGAGTCGCTCAAGGACGCCATCACGCCGCGAGATCATGACCACGACCACGCCTTGCAACTGCGGCTTGACTTTGAAGTACTGGGCCACCTCCAAGCCATCCATTTTGGGTAGCCCGATATCCACGAACGCCAGCCCAGGCAGACGCGCTTTTGGAGACTGTAGCCACAGCAGGGCCTCGACCCCATCGTGAAAGGTCTTGACGTGGTAGCCTGCCCGACAGAGGCAGACGCGAAGAATGTTGCGTACGGTGGGCGAGTCATCGATGACCATCACGAAGGTGTTCATCTCTCTTCTCTTTCATCGCTTGACTGAGATATAGGTGCAGACAGAGAGGGTATTACTTGACACCTGCCCTCCCCCTCCATCTGCTAAGGTGAAGCATAACAGACCTCTCAGCACGAGCGAGTCCTCAAGGCGCTCCTCGATCGACTCCTAGATTCCTCACACCTGAACGATTGTGCAGAGCAAGAAAAGTATGGTACAATTTTGCTGCACATACGCCGAAACTATCGTGTTGCATACTCTTTCGAGATCTTAAGCACGTGTGAGATGAGCGAATGAATGATCAAGAGAACAGCACCGTTCAGGTGCGTGTCTTCTTACTGGGAGATTTGTACGTCGAACGTCGCAGGCAAGACCGAACCTGGGAAGCGGTTCCCTCTGACTCGCAGGAGTGGGGACCAGGCACCCACGCTCGTACGCTCCTAAGATACTTGCTGTGCAACGGACGGTGCGTGGGACGGGGCACGATCATGGACACGCTCTGGCCGGATATTGACTCGGCTGAGCGCTATCTCAATAATTCCGCCTCAATTCTACGGCGTGTCTTGCGTTGGGAAGAGCAGGGTGAATTGCTAGAGACGGTCTACAGCCGCACAACCTATAAACTGGCTGACCAAGCGCGGCTGTGGGTGGATCGCGATCAGTGCGAAGCTTTGCTCGAAGAAGCCGAACGGATTGGCTATACCACCGTGCAAGGGCTGGCCCTGCTCAAGGAAGCAGAGAGCTATCTGAGTCGTGGCCCGTTTCTTGCCGACGAGTTAGGGGATTGGTGTTTAGGGCAGCGAGAGAACGTCAGGACAATGCACTATCGCTGTCGGTTGTGGCTGGCGGAGGCGTATGAAGTGCAGCAGGAGCTACGGCAAGCGGAAAAGGTGATAGAAGGGTTATTGAGAGAGGATCCGACCGATGAGAGTGCTCTCTGTCGTCTCATGCATATTCTGCACACCCAAGGGTTGACCGCAGAGGCGCTACGACGCTGTAAGCAGGTGGCAGCGTTGTTAGCGCGACAAGGTCTCTCGCTCTCCCCTGAGACAGAGATGCTGGCCAAAGAGCTACAGAGCAGGCCACGAATAATGACACATGCTGCACCCATCTTGGGAGTGCCGTCCTCTCCCGACATGAATGAAGTGGAGGTACGTGGGAATCTACATACTCAGGAAGGTATCACTCCTGTACTCGCAAACGCGCAGATCCCGATCACGGATGTGTATGTTTCGACTATCGAGAATTTAGCGACCATCACTCAACAGTATCGATTGTTGCAGCTCGCTGGCTTTGCCACAGAAGATGGGCTGAGAAGTCATATTAACCTGATACAGAGTACACTCGAAACCACCGTCAACGGCAAGTACCGCTGTGAGTTGTGGCGGATTCTAGCCCAGTCTCAAATACTGGCTAGGCACAGCATCACGAAAAAACGAGAACTTGGGCGGGCCAGAACCTGGAACGAGGCGGCCATTGCGTCGGCACGGTATAGTGGAGATACACTTCTGCTGGGAACAACCATCGGTCACCTTGGCCACCTCTATCTAACATGGCAGCATGATCCCGTCTCCGCTGGCAAGCTTCTTGAGCAAGCACAAGAATATACTGGCGGACACCCGGTGAATGGCTGGTTCGCGATGGTAGCCGCGGCGATTGCTGCCGCGGAGGAAAACCACAACGAGTGCGAGGCCTCGGTTGCTAGAGCTACTGAGGTCGTTGGGGGAATGCCGATGACGGCGGAGTATACCGACTTGTTCTACACAGACTTTAACATTGCAGGTACTGACGCCTTTGCAGGGAATTGCCTGTTAAAAGTTGGGGAGCCAACTAAGGCCCTGGAGCGACTGACCTCAATTAATCTAGAAGTGCTAGCAGAGAACCGACATGCCAGTACGTTGTACGATATCGCCTGCGCTCATGCTGCAACTGGCGATCTGGAGGCTATGCAAGTCTATGCGTTCCGCTCAATCGATAAGGCGCTTGCCACCAATCGTCTCTACATCCTGCCCCGCTTTGTCACGCTCGCGCAGAAAATTCAAGCGAAAGATCGTCACGAGACGCATGCAGCCGCAGTTGCAGAGTATATTCATACTGCGTTACATCAGTAAAGGAGAATACGGAATGCTCACCCATGTTGTTCTACTCAAACCGAAAGCTGGAATCGCCGAGGATGAAATCGTCACAGCGCTCGATTATGTGCAGACTCTCCAGCAAGCCATTCCTGGTATCGTCAGCATTGAAGTAGGAAAAAATCTCAACAACAGTAATCAGGGTTATACGCATGGCTTTGTCATTCGATTCGTCGATACTAACGTCTATAAAGGGTATGCTCCCCATCCAGCGCATCAGCCAGTGAGCGAGGAGTTGCAGCGCATCAGCCAAACCATCATCGACTTTGATATTGAGCACTCAGGGAAGTAAAGATGTCTTTCGACATGTGCCAAACGTAGGAGTGAACTGATGACTGAATTTGTCATTGTACCTACCTCTATAGACTCACAAGATGCAGCACAACACCTTGCCGATGCAGCGGTGACAAAGCGTCTTGCTGCATGTTGCTGGGTATCCGGCCCGGTCCAGAGCACCTACTGGTGGAAGGGCCACACGGCGTCAGCCTATCTACCTAGCTGACATCGCTAGCACGTTTGTGCTGCAAGGAGAAATCGAAGAGGCATGTGAACATGTGATCCAAGCTCTTATGATCACAGCACACATGAAATCGCAGCCGATTATGCAGCGTATTCTTATGACCCGGCGACGGTTAAAGCCGTGGAAGAATACGTATGCTGTTACTAATGTAGATACATACTTAGCACCGTTCCTTATCGCAGACTGGTACCGAGGGAAGCTATGAGCCAACCTCGCCCCACCTGCAGGGGAGTGCTTTCGTAAGAAGAACACGAACCATCGTCGTCACTTGCTTTCTCAACTTCGCTCGCTCGTCATCGGGCCAAGCCGATTCCATGCCTTGTCAACCACTCTGTGCTCAGACCTTGATCCAGTTGATGGCCAGCAATTCGTCGATACGCGCCTGCTCCCCACGGACAGGCAATTGCACCGCGACATTTTCCTCCAACAAAGGCCACCTCTGCACGTTAGAGTGTAACCTCTTCACGTATCTCTCTCTAGGAATGTGAATAGCTGACATATACTCATATCGTTTAGGAGGGATATCCATGGTATTTACAAAAAAACGGATAGGATTACTACCCATTATCGCGACTCTGTTCTCTGCTCTCGCCTTTTCATGCTTCACGATTGTCCTACCTCAGGCGCATGCTTCAGGTACAACTGACTTCAATCAGCCGGGCAATATCCTGATCTCCGACCAGTTTAACAACCGTGTGATCGAGGTTGGCCGCAACAAACATATTGTCTGGAGCTTTGGCTCGGGCGATCCGACCAGGTGCAATCCCGGCCCAGGCGCGATTATTGGCCTCAACGACGCTGAGCGCTTGAGCGATGGGCTGACTCTGCTCTCTGGAACCGGTATACCCCCCAATAC
>JAFATZ010000454.1 GCA_019243675.1 Ktedonobacteraceae bacterium
CGGAACGCTTCCTGCTCTGTAAGACCTTGTTTCTCCATCAGCAGCCCCTTAGCACGCTCGACCACCTTGCGTGTCTCAAGTTGTTCGCTTAGCGTCTGGGCTTTCTCTTCGAGGATCCGAAACTCGTTGTAGCGAGCTAGCGTTATCTCAATTGCAGCAGTCACCTCGCTCTCGCGCAGAGGCTTGACGATGTAGTTTACCACTCCAGCCTCCTTTGCTCGTTCAACCAGCGGCTGGTCTCCAAAGGCTGTGAGCAGCAAGACTGGTGCGATCTTTTCCTGCATGAGCGTCTCGGCGGCGGCAATACCATCCATGTCGGGCATGCGAATGTCCATGATGATTAGTTCTGGACGCAACTCACGCGCCAAGTTAACAGCACTCAGGCCATCGCCTGCTTCCCCCACCACGAGATAGCCCTGTTTGGTCAGCACTTCTTTCAAGTCCATGCGTTGTATAGCTTCGTCGTCTGCTATAATGATCCGTGTTGACATTATGTCACCTCGCAGCCTTTGATTTTTCAGGATACGCTCATCTTCACTACGTATGAAGAGTATATCATATCATACAATATGAGTCGAGGTGCATTTTGCTATTCTATTCACGCTACATAGACTGCTGCCTCTTGCTCACCCATCATATGGGCCAGAATACGGCTTTCCTGGACAATCTTGCGCAATTGTTCTGGTGTAATAGACTGGCGACCATCGCACAACGCGCTATCAGGATCGGGATGAACTTCAATGATAAGGCCATTAGCGCCAGCGGCAATGCTAGCACGCGACATCGCGGGTACAAGTTCACGGCGGCCAGTGGCATGACTGGGATCAACAATTACGGGGAGGTGGGTGAGTTCATGCAACAGGGGGACACAAGAAAGATCAAGGACATTACGCGTTTGCGGGTCATAGCTACGGATACCACGTTCACAGAGGATAACATGCGGATTGCCTGCTGCCACAACGTACTCCGCTGCCAATAACCATTCATCAATGGTGGCCGCTATACCACGTTTGAGCAGCACGGGGCGTTTTTGCCTATGATGCCCAGCGGCAAGCAGCAAGGGGAAGTTTTGCATGTTACGGGTACCGATTTGCAGAATGTCGGCATGTTGTGCGACCACCTCCACCATATCCGGCTCCATGACCTCGGTAATAACTGGTAACCCTGTCTGCTGGCGCGCTTCTGCGAGCAGGTGTAGCCCTTCTATTCCCAAACCCTGGAACTGGTAGGGAGAGGTACGTGGCTTGAAAGCTCCACCGCGTAAGATATTCGCGCCTGCTTTGTGTACTGCATGGGCGGTCGAGAGAAGCTGCTGCCTATTCTCGACTGCACAGGGGCCAGCCATAATAACGGGAACGCCGTTGCCAATAACGACAGGCGTGCATTCATGTGCATTTCCCACCACAACACTACTCGGCTTCGCTTTGAGTGCTCTACTCACAAGCTGGTAAGCTGTCTTGATGGGCAGGACGCTCTCTACAGCGCTCTGTTGAGTGATAAGGGTGTGAGCCTGTGCATCAACATTTAAGGCAATCACTTCGCGTTCATCCATGATCACACTGGCAATCTGACTTTGACTACCGGTGATGCGGCACAAGAGTGTCATGAGTTGGGCACGTTCTTCGCTGTTAGCTTGACTACGAATAGTGATAATCATGTGAATAAATCCTCTTTCGAAACAAACAATTTTGACAAACAAAAAAGCAGAGGACGTTTCCTCTGCTTATCCAGCACGCTGGTGGTTTTTTTGCTCAGCCTAAAAGGCCCACCATCATGCTGGAGGGCTAAACCAGTAGTAAAAACCAAATTGTTGCTGATGTTTTGTGCTGAGCATATGACGACTTTCCAATTTTTCTTGCTAGAAAGGATTATAGACGTGACATACTACACCTGTCAAGAGCTATAGGACGTTCATCGATGGTTGTAGTGTTGTGGGACGTGGGGGCTGTGCCCCCACGTCCCACAACACTACAACCTATTTCTTTCTTTCTCGGCGTTGATTGAGGCGATACTGTTCATAGAGTTGGTCATCGGCCCCCTTCACACCCTGCCGAATGGTAGGAGGTGGTGTCCGTTCTCCACTATTCGTCTCCTGAGTGCGGGAGGTTGTAGCACGATTCTGAGACGGTGAACCTGCGACGGCGCTCAGGCTGCGCGGGATAAGGTCAAAGCGGGCAAGAAGAACCAGAATGAGTATAAGCGTTGCTAGGAACAGAAGTGTCGAGGTAGTAATAATAACGTGGCCACCGAAGAGATTGAATGGAGGGAACACTTCCTTCTCTAGGTTATAGCTGAGTAGCAATTGTTTCTCAAGCCCACCAAGAAAGTTTGCGCCTAACAGATAGATACCCATGCCGATGATGTAGCGTGTTTTGAATGGACTGGCAGGACGCGACGGCGTGCTTCTACCAGGAGCAGCCTGGGATGCCTTGGTGGTGGTAGCTTTGTCTGCTGTGTTGTTGGTCTTGGCTGCAATGCCTTTTCCACGCGTGGCGCGAGCAAGACGGGCTTGGGTAGCTTCTGTCTCTTTTACCTCTTGCCCGCTCGTTTCCCGTTTGCCAGTTAAAGTCGAGAAGAACATCGGACGTTTAGGTTTTTGTTGCGGTACGACTGGCGACGTTGCTTCCTCTACAGAGACGGCTGTATCTTGTGTTGCTTGTTCGTTCTGTGTATCATCTGTAGAGGTCACCAGACTAGGCTTATTGCGCTGCATGCGTGCTCGCCTTTTCTTGCTAGTGCCAGTATATTCTCGACTCA
>JAFATZ010000459.1 GCA_019243675.1 Ktedonobacteraceae bacterium
TGACCGAAGCCCAGAAACGCCAAATGCTCACCGAGGAACGCAGTCGTATTGCCCAAGAACTGCATGATCGGGTACAGCAGACATTGTTCACCATTGGCCTCAAGGCCGATTGGGCCAAAGGGCACCTCAATCCAGGCTCTCCGCTTATGCACCCGTTGCGCTCAATCAAGCAGCTCGCTGCATTGGGCACAGCACAAGTGCGTGATGCTATCTTTGCCCTCTCCTCTGCTGAATTGGCAGAGGATGGCCTCGTCAAGATGCTCTACTCCTTAATTCGTGACTTCCGCGAGTCTACATCGATTGAAGCTGACCTCGTTGTCGCCGAGTGGGTTGTCGCTCCTCCTGTGCGTATTGAGAAAACCCTCTTCACCGTCGCCCAGGAGGCTCTCTATAATATCCGTCGTCACGCTAAGGCGACAATTGTCATCGTCACCGTGCAAGTAACTAGTGATCAGGCTGTGCTGGTAGTTCAGGATAATGGGGTGGGGTTACCCATCCAGGTGCTGCACAATTACTCTGAGAACACAGTGCATCTTGGCCTCAAAGGTATGCGTACACGTATAGAGGAGCATGGAGGGCAATTTACCCTCGTCAATGGTGAAGAGGGTGGATTAGTAGTAAAGGCGGTGATCCCATTATGATTCGTCTCTTGATCGTCGATGACCATGAGATGGTGCGCGAGGGACTCAAGGCTATGCTTGTCTCGGAAGCAGACTTCGACATCGTTGGTGATGCTGCCAATGCAGAGCAGGCACTTGAACTGATCGAGCGTCTACGGCCTGATGTGGTGCTGCTTGACGTTCGACTTCCTGACATGAGCGGTATTGAGGTCTGCCGTACCGTGGCGCAACGCTTCCCCGAGACGGCAGTGCTTATTCTCACCACCTTTACCGATGAAAACCTCATCGCGCAATGTATTCAGGCAGGTGCGCGAGGCTATATCATCAAGGATATCGAACGTCTCGACCTCAAACGCTCTATTCGCGCCGTAGCGCGTGGGGAGGCTGCTATCGACTCCAAGGCCGCCGCCGCCCTGCTAGCTCAAATCCGCCGTGCTCCTCACATAAAGCAGGAGCCTGCACCAGAGCCACTCAGTTCACAACAACTGGTCATTCTGCGGCTTGTGGCGCGAGGATTGTCAAGCCGCGAGATAGCTACCCAGCTCTACCTCAGCGAGCATACCATCAAGGGCTACGTGCAGGAAATTCTGCATCGTCTCGCAGTGAAAAACAGAACCGAGGCCGTCATGGTAGCTGTCAAACAGGGGTGGCTGTAGAGGCGGCCTTTGCGGTTACCCTGCCTCCGTATACGATGTGCCCAAACCGTTGTGGTTGACCTCCTCATAAACCAATCGAGGGTAATAACCCCCCCCATTCGGGTACCAACTCCATACAAAAGGGGGTAGTGACTCTGTTAGGCAAGATTCTATACTTTTTCTATGGGATGGGCTGCACACCCTCTCATAGACCCCCTTATCGTATTTTTCGATGAAGCGCAAACAATTGCGCGTCAACAGATGTTGGAGGTAACACCGTGATTCCTGGTTCCTTCGACTATGTGGTGGCGCATAGTGTTCCAGAGGCTGTTGCTTTGCTGGAACAACATGGCGACGAAGCCAAAATTTTGGCTGGTGGCCATAGCCTCATTCCTCTCTTACGCTTCCGCTTCGCTAGCCCATCAGTGCTGGTTGACATCAACCGCATCGCTGACCTGGAATATCTGCGGGAGGCGTCTGGTACGCTGCGTATCGGGGCGCTCACGCGTGAAGCAACGCTGGATACATCCCCATTGATCACCACGCGTTATCCTATTCTGCGCGATACTTCAATAATGGTGGCAGACCCAGTCGTGCGCAACTGGGCAACGGTGGGAGGCAACATTGCTCATGCCGATCCTGCAAACGATCATCCGGCAACTATGTTGGCATTGGATGCAAGCGTCGTTGCGACAGGACCTAGTGGAGAGCGTGTTATTCCCATCGAAGAGTTTTTTACGGACTCGGCCTTCGAGACCACGCTTAAGCCTAATGAGCTACTGACAGAAATCCGCGTTCCAAGTCCCAGTGAGCGCAGTGGTGGGGCGTATTTCAAGCTCGAGCGCAAGGTGGGCGATTACGCCATCGCTGGCGTGGCCGCTTATATCGCTCTCGATGGGAAGGGGCTTGTTACCTACGCAGGCATAGGCTTAACCAACGTCGGACCACATCCGATCAAAGCTCACGATGCAGGCAACTCGCTGCTTGGCAAACCCCTGGACGATACGGCAATTCATCAAGCTGCTGATCTTGCTGCTGCTGCTGCTCAGCCAAACAGTGATGACCGTGGCCCCGCAGAGTACAAGCGTGGCATGGTGCGTACACTGTGTGTTCGTGCATTGCGTAAGGCGCTCGAACGTGCTACAGGAGGCAAATAACATGAGCAAACAACACATCCGTGTTACCATTAACGGCACTGTGTACGAGGATGATATCGAGCCGCGTACCTTGCTCGTGCATTGGATTCGTGATGGACTACATTTGACTGGTACTCATATTGGCTGCGATACCACCTCCTGTGGAGCATGCACCGTCATCGTCGATGGCAAGGCAACCAAGTCTTGCACGATGCTTGCTGTTCAAGCCGATGGTCGTGAGGTTATGACTGTTGAAGGGCTAGAGCAGGGTGGCAAGCTGCATCCTATCCAGGAAGGCTTCCACGAGATGCATGCGCTGCAGTGTGGATACTGCACCCCCGGTATGATGTTGACAAGCATAGCATTCCTGGGTCGCAACCCGCATCCTAGCGAGCAAGAAATCCGCGTCGCTATCTCGGGCAATCTCTGCCGTTGCACTGGTTATGTAAATATCGTGAAGGCTGTTCAATATGCTGCTGAAAAAATGGCATCATCAGAGCAAGTCCCGGTAGGGGCCGGACAGGGGGGTGAATAATGGCAACCGAAGTACAGACTCATGGTCTTGGTGAGGCTTATAAGCGTAAAGAAGATGCTCGCTTCATCCGTGGCTGGGGCAACTACGTGGATGATATCCAACTGCCGGGCATGTTGTATGGTGACATTGTGCGTAGCCCTTATGCACATGCGCTTATCAAGAATATTGATATCAGCAAGGCGCTGCAGGTTCCTGGTGTGCTTGCTGTCATTACGGGTAAGGACTTGGATGCCGCTGGGCTGGCCTGGATGCCTACGCTCTCAGCCGACACAGAGGCAGTGCTGGCCCTTGATCGTGTACATTTCCAGATGCAAGAAGTGGCCTTCGTCGTCGCCACCAGCCGTTATGCTGCCGCCGACGGAGTCGCCGCTGTCGAAGTGGATTACGAGCCACTGAAGGTTGTCGTTGACCCCAAGAAAGCACTTGATGCTGATGCACCGTTGCTGCGACCGGACAAGAAGGATAAACAGCCTACCAACCAGATCTATCACTGGGAGACGGGAGACCGGGCGGGGACCGATGCCGCTTTTGCTGAAGCTGAGGCCAATGGCATCGTCGTGAAGCAGGATATGTACATTCCACGTATCCATCCTGCTCCGATTGAGACGTGCGGGTGCGTGGTCGATTACAACACTGCGACCACCAAGCTCACTGTCTGGATGACGTCTCAGGCTCCGCATGCCCATCGCACTCTGTTCGCTATCGTTGCGGGTCTACCGGAGCATCGCATTCGCGTGATCTCGCCAGATATTGGCGGTGGTTTCGGCAATAAGGTGCCCATCTATCCGGGCTATGTATGCGCCGTTGTCGCCTCGCTCACGACGGGCAAACCTGTGAAATGGATCGAGGACCGCTCGGAGAACCTGTCCAGCACTGGCTTTGGCCGCGATTATCATATTCAAGCGGAAATAGCTGCGGATAAGAACGGCAAAGTCAATGCTCTGCGTGTACACACTCTCGCCGATCATGGCGCATTTGACGCGGCTGCGCAACCGACGAAATTCCCTGCTGGCCTGTTTCACATCTGTACTGGTTCATACGATTTCAAGCACGCCTTTGTAGATGTCGATGCAGTCCATACCAACAAACCCCCTGGTGGTATCGCCTATCGTTGCTCTTTCCGTGTGACCGAGGCTTCGTACCTGATCGAGCGTATCATGGACACCTTGGCCCACGACTTGGGCAAAGATCCGGCAGATATACGCTTGCAGAACTTCATTCAGCCTCAGGAGTTCCCCTACCGCTCGGCGTTGGACTGGACCTATGATAGTGGCGACTACGAAAAAGCCCTGCGCTTGGCTATGAAGAACGTCAACTATGATGAGTTGCGCCGTGAGCAGGCGGAGAAGCGTGCCAAGGGCGAACTGATGGGTATTGGTATCTCGTCGTTTACAGAGATCGTCGGGGCTGGTCCTGGTAAGCACTTCGATATCGCGGGCCTGCAGATGTTCGATAGCTGCGAGGTACGCATTCATCCCACTGGCAAGGGGCTTGCACGTATCGGTGTGCAGACGCAGGGGCAGGGACACGAGACGACCTTTGCGCAGATCATCGCAGCAGAGCTGGGCATGTCTCCAGACGATATCGACGTTGAGCACGGTGATACCGATACTGCACCCTATGGTCTAGGCACGTATGCCAGCCGCAGCACACCTGTTGCTGGTGCCGCCACGGCTATGGCTGCACGCAAGGTGCGTGACAAGGCCAAGAAAATCGCGGCTTATCTATTAGAAGTTGGCGAGGAAGACCTCGAATGGGAGCCAGGACGTTTCTATGTGAAGGGTTCTCCAACTAAGGGCAAGACTATCCAGGAACTGGCTTTTGCCGCCTACACCAACTGCCCGCCGTACTTAGAGCCGGGTCTGGAGGCTGTCAACTACTACGATCCACCCAACCTGACATACCCATTCGGTTCTTACATCTGTATCGTAGACATTGACCGTGGCACAGGTGCGGTGAATATCCGCCGCTTCATGGCTGTGGACGACTGTGGTACCATCATCAATCCGATGGTTGTTGAAGGGCAGATTCACGGTGGTCTGACGCAAGGACTTGCCCCGGCAATGTATGAGGAAATCTTTTATGACGAGGA
>JAFATZ010000379.1 GCA_019243675.1 Ktedonobacteraceae bacterium
GTAGCTCGATCATAGAGAGCACGCTGTGTTGTTTTGTGATAATACATACGGTTTTGCGAGTCGGTTCGTGTGGAACTGAGTACAACTATCTGGTCTGCTGGAGACGGCGTCTGCTGGAGTTGGATAGCTTCGCCATGCACTTGCCCTGCCTGGCGAAGCTTCAGGCGTACTTTGTAGATGCAGCCCGCCACAAGATCAGCGCTCACGTGGCTAAGTACGTCATCTATACGTGCCTGGTCGTAGGCATAGCCAAAGTAACCAGCCGAGTCAGCTAAGCGCCGCAAATGTTTATCAAGACGCTGATATCCGTCTTTCCATAAAATGGCTTCCAGAAGAGCAAACTCAGCGGCTGTACTGGTCAGAAAATGAGCTTTTAGCATACATTCGTTATACTCATCAGAAGCAGCCGAACCATAGGTGATGCCGCTGCCAACGCCCATTTCACCACGACCGTTTTCAAGTACTACCGTGCGAATGGCAACATTAAACATGGCTTTGCTCACTCTACTTGAGCGCAGGGTAGGAGCAAAGTAACCGATACAACCAGTATACACCCCACGTGGCGAACGCTCCAATGCGTGGATAATTTCCATTGCCCTGATCTTAGGAGCGCCTGTTACCGAACCACAGGGAAATAAACTTCTGAACATCTGGTAATAGTCTACATCTTCTTTCAGTGTACCTTCCACTGTCGAGGTCATCTGGAACAGGGTATCGTATTTCTCAACGCTGAAAAGCTGGGGCACTGTTACGGAGCCAACTTGACATATACGACCCAGATCGTTACGCAGCAGATCGACGATCATCACGTTCTCAGCACGATTCTTGCTATCGTGAGAGAGCCACTGCGTCTGGTATTGATCCTCAATACAAGTACGACCACGTGGTGCCGTCCCCTTCATTGGACTCGTAATAATGCGTTGATCTTTGATAGAGAAGAACAATTCGGGAGAAAAGCACAGTATATCTTGCCCAGCAGCCCGTATGTACGCACTATAACAGACCCGTTGCCTGCTCTTCAATGTCTTGTACAGTGACAGCGGCGAACCATCAAACGTAAAATGGTAGCGACCCGTAAAATTGATCTGGTAGACATCGCCAGCACGAATGTACTGCTTAATGCTGTGAACGCTCTCGCGGTATTGCGTTTCATCCAGATCGAAGTGAACGTTGCTTAAACTATGGGTGATTTCATCGGGCACAGTCAGGGGAAGAGAAGCCGTACTATCTAGACCCGCTGCTACTTGAAGTTCGCCACTGCTGTGATCGTACATGAGCGGTTGTCGGTAAACACCAAACCATGCCAGAGGTTGCTTCTGGCTATGGTAATCTAACATAGCAAGCTTTTCAATATGATAGCCACACTCATAAGCAAAGTAACCTGCAAGGTAGTAGCCTTGCTGCAGATAGTGTGGAATAGCAGCGAGTAAGCTGCCTACTTCGCTGACGCGGTGAATTTGGAGTATATGGACAGGATCAACAAATAAGAAACTGTATCCATTGTCCCGATCATATTTGGTGCTTTCGAGTAAAACCACATTTTCTTTGCTTTGCAGAAGATGATAATATTGCTCAGGGAAGTTCTTAAAGAGCACTATAGAACTCGCTTCTCACAGTTGCAGTGCAGGACCCCAGGAGACAACGGAATCGGGTGTGATGACGATAATCGGGTTGTGTTCCAGCGCCATTGTGCGATATTGGACGTAGCGCTCACGCAGCAAACGCAGTGCATGAGCATGCACCTCATCTCCTAGGGCAAGAATGTCAGCACGCCCATGCACCAGCACATAGCCCAGCCGCGACCAGTCGTCGTCGTACTGATCTATTAACAGGGATGCCTCGTGATGGGCCTCGATATTGCGCACACGACGCAGTTTTGTGCTCGCGACGCGTTTGGGTTTCTCATCAAGTGGTGTGTAAAAACGTGTACCATCGAAGGCGTAGCAGACGGGGATGAGGTGCGGACGAGCATGCTCGTCCGCAGTAGCTAGACGTGCGACGCGCTGTGCTTGCACGAATGCTATTTCGTGTGCTGTGAGTGTGGTGCGCTGGGTCATGCTCTCTCCTCTACTAGATAGCAAAAAGGTCCACTTGATGAACTAAACACGTAACGAACGTTTTGATTTGCATATAATCGTCTTGTGAAAAGGATATCACTTCCCTTCGTGTAAGGAAATAAAGATAGGGCACATCATTGCACTGTTTGAAAGGCCAAAGCAAATAATGTCACTTCTATACACATCTCGCTCTTTACAAGAGATATTTCAGGTTGTTTCTGTCAAGCGTCCCTGGTTGCGCCCCCTGCTGCTTTGTGTGCTACTCCTTCTAGCCGTGAGTATCAACAGCGTACTACGAGTAACGGCTCCTGCACCCGATACTGCGATTACGCCTTTTATGCAGTTGTGGATGATCAGTTTCCTGCCCTATTTCTCGGCCTGTGCTCTTGTGTTGACGACGAGAGCGCGAACGGGTGTGTGGCAAGCAGTCGAGTTGGCTGTGCTATTAGTAGGAGCGCTGCTGTTACGAGTGCTACTTTTATCCGTCCCTCCTGTTCTCTCGCATGATTCCTGGCGCTATCTGTGGGATGCACGTGTGACACTGCATGGCTATAGCCCGTATGTCTATGCACCTAGTGACCCGCGCTTTCTTGCTCTACGTGACTTTATTTACGATAACAGCCGCTTTCGTAACGTCCCGACTGTCTATCCGCCAGGGGCACAGGCAATCTATATTGTGAGTTATCTGATCGCACCGAGCAATCTGTTTGTACTCAAGGGCCTTTTTGTAGGGTGCGACCTTGTGACGTGTGCTGCACTGATCCTCTTGCTCAGGCGACGTGGACTTGATCTTAGTCGGTGCATTATTTATGCATGGTGCCCGTTGCCCATCGTTGAGTTTGCCATTCAGGGGCACGTCGATGCGCTCACAGTGACATTTACCGTGCTGGCGATTTTGTGTGCATATGGTACATGGCGAGGAGCACGTAGCATGACTGGCTTCTTGCTTGCAGTAGCGACGCTCACGAAGTTTTATCCCGCTCTGTTCTTACTTGCTGTCGTACGTCGGCGCGACTATGCTCTACTCCTAGCTTTCTGCGCTACTATCGCGGTGAGCTACATCCCATACTTCATACTAGGACATGGTCAAGTGCTGGGATTTTTGGGTACGTATGCGAGTGAGGGCAGCTATAATGGCGGGATAATCCCACTGTTTATGGACTTCACGGCCATTCCTTTAGGGGTAAACAAAACAGTAGTACTCGCAGTAGAGTATTTCCTTGACTTGGTTGCGGTGGGCATGGTAGCGTTTGCGGTTGTGTGGCTGCGCCGACAGAGACGCGTGAGTGTGGAAGCTGTGACGCTAGTGCTGATCGGTACTGTATTTAGCGTCTCCTCGCATATCTTCCCTTGGTACACTACTGCACTTCTACCGTGGGTGGCTGTGCTGATCGGGCCTCTGTGGACAAGGGAACATGGCGACCGCAAGTATATCACGAGTACCCTTGCGGTCGCTATGGCTTGGTACTTTGCTTGCGCTTCGATTACGTCCTACTTTTATAGTACGGATTGGATTATCTACTATATTTCGGTATATAGCGTAGTGTTGGTGGGATTGGGCATAGCTGGGTTTGTGGCATTTCGGCGCATGAAAAAAACTGGTTCATAGAACGTATTAGGAAGTATAGTTTTCATTTAGCTTCTTTACATTACTAGGAGACAAGCAAGCATGCAGAATATCAAGCAATCTTCTGTGGGATATATATCACCGCCTCTTTCTGGTCGTCGTTCTGTAAAATTGCGCCAATTTTTTCTCCACAGGTTGCCAATCCCTCTCGGGGCTGGTTTAGCAGCGAGTTTGCTCACAGTTACGCTCATGCTGATATTGCGTGTTGCGGCAGGTATACCAACTCCTGTTGAGTTGTTCGGCGATCATATTCTCAAGCTGTTCAATGCCAACACATTCGTATTAATCTTAGTTACGTTTGCACCCAATTCGAAGACTGTTCCGCTTGGGCTGGCTCTGCTGGGCATGATTGGTGCCGGTACCTTGCTTGGTCTCCTCTACGCTACCATTGTGCGCGTTGCAACGCCAGGGCAGGGAAAGTGGCCTGGACGACGCGAATGGCTTACTGCTCTTGCTTTTGCCACGACGATGACACTGGTCGGAGTACTGCTTTTCCAGGAAGAATTGCGCCAGAATACCTTCGGATACCCCATCGGCTGGGCAACCTTGTTCTCAGCCCTTGGGTTGCTCGCGGATTTTGTCGTGTATGGTCTCACGCTCAGCCTGACCTACCGTGCTCTCTTACCCAAGCAAGTCTCTGTTGATGCAGATAGAAACGTGCAAGGGCGTCGGTTGTTGCTCTCACGGGCAAGCGTCGCTGCTCTCGGCGTTGGGGCCAGCGTAGCATCTTTGGGGTTGATAAAGGACTACCTCAATAACTATACCTCGTATGATGGGAGTACAACGCCATCTCCTGGGGGAGTTACAGCACCAATCACGCCCAATAGCGAACATTACGTGGTCACGCAGAACACCGTTGATCCCATGCCCGACATCAATCTGTGGCGGCTGGAGGTTGGCGGATTAGTC
>JAFATZ010000382.1 GCA_019243675.1 Ktedonobacteraceae bacterium
TTTTTGGCCATTACACGCTCCTTGTGTGACTAGAACTTCGCCTCCCACTCCCATCCTTGTCATGTTAAGTACTCGCCTTCCTTGGCGAGTTGGCAGATAGTAACTATGATACCATATTCATAGAGAGGTCTACAAATGAAACTCATACATTGTCCCTTGCAGTCACTCCGAGGATATGGTAGTATAGACTCAGCAGAAGAGACCTGCCGACCCACACGGAGGCAGAGATTTTCAGTACAAATAGGATGGGGCAGAGGTAACGTAGTAAGAGATGGTAACCCACAAGGAGCGCATGCCATGGCCAAACAACTGCAATACGACGAATTAGCCTACTACTACGATACGCACCCCACCGAGGAGGACTTGTTGGGGGAAACCGCCATTCATGGAGCGCTGGCACAGTACCTGTTGGAGGTGTTGGCTGCCCTCTTTGAGTGCCAACGTTGTGCGCTTTATCACAACTTCAACTTCTATCACACGGGCTATTGGAAAGAGCATCCGGTGGCTCCTGATATTGCGGTGATCAAAGGTGTGGACTTTCGAAAGGTGCGCAGTTGGCGTGTCGGCACAACGGGGCCTGCACCGCAGGTCGTCTTGGAGATTGCTTCGCGAGAAACCTGGCACAAGGACCTGATGGAGAAACCCAGCAAGTACGCGGTGATGGGGGTAGAAGAATACTTTGCCTACGACCCCAACGAGCCAGCACTGCGGCGAGAAGGGCGTCGCCTGTTTGGCTGGCAGTTGGACCGAGCAGCCCATCTCATGCGCCAACTGCCCCTCGAGCCAGATGGGCGTCTGTGGAGTCGGCATCTCGACAGCTTTTTGGTGCCAGAAGGAGCGTATCTGCGCCTCTACGATCGCAATGGGCAAATGCGTCTGACGCGAGCAGAAGCTGAGAAGCAACGGGCTGACGTAGAGGCTGCAGCCAGACGTGCCGAAACGAGGCGGGCTGATGCAGGGGAAAGACGCGCTGGCGCAGAGAAGAGGCGGGCTGATGCTCTTGCCGAGAAATTGCGCTCGCTGGGAATAGACCCCGACCAGATCGAGCCCCTACAGCCCTAGATTGCGCACCTTCTCTACCACCCCGGGCAAGGCTGCTATGACTGTTTCTATATCGCCCTCGCTATTCTCTTTCCCTGGTGTGAGGCGCAAGCTGCCGTGTGACCACTCGGGTGGCAGGCCAAGGGCAACAAGCACATGTGAGGGGTCAACCGAGCCAGAAGTACACGCCGACCCGCTAGAGGCTGCAATACCGAGCAAATCCAGGCTGAGCAGGATTGACTCGCCCTCAACACCCTCAAAGCAGAAACTGGCATTGTTCGGCAGACGCTCGTTGGGATGGCCAGTGAGCCGACTGCGCGGAATAGTCAGGACAGCCTCGATCAAGCGGTCACGCAATGCTCTGAGATGCGGCGTTACTTGTGGCAATTCTTCTTGCACCAGCCGCAACGCCGTAGCAGCGCCAACAATACCTGCGACGTTCTCTGTACCAGCACGTCGGCCACGTTCCTGTGAGCCACCCTGGAGCTGAGGGAGTATACGCACCCCTTGGCGGGTATAGAGCATGCCCACACCCTTGGGGCCATAAAACTTGTGAGCGGAAAGCGAGAGCAAGTCAGCGTTCAGAGCGGCCACATCAATGGGCATGCTTCCCGCTGCCTGCACGGCATCTATATGGAAGGGCACCTTCTTAGCGCGGCAGATGCGCCCAATCTCCTGCACAGGCTCAACCGTGCCTATCTCATTGTTAGCATACATTACCGAGACCAATACCGTTTGATCAGTAATGGCACGCCCAACATCGTCAGGGTCAACACGCCCATAGGCATCAACAGGAAGATAGGTTGTGTTGAAGCCAAAGCGTTCCAAGTAGTGGCAGGTGTGGAGTACAGCATGATGCTCGATTTGTGTAGTAATGAGATGATTGCCCTTTTTCTGCGACGCGTAAGCAATGCCCTTGATCGCCAGATTGTCGCTCTCGGAGCCACAGCCGACAAAAGTGATCTCGGTAGGACGGCAGTGAATAACCTCGGCCACCTGCTCATGTGCGCGGTCAATCGCTTGCATAGCATGACGACCCAAGGTGTAGATACTACTCGCATTGCCATATTCAGTTGTAAGATATGGGAGCATAGCGTCTAACACACGCGAGTCAAGTGGGGTGGTTGCGGCGTGATCGAGATAAATGGTACGCTCTGGCATAGTGTTTTATTCCTTCAGAAAGTTCTTTCACTTGGTGTTCTTTTGACACTTAGATTATAGCATAGAAGGAGAAATTTTCATGGTACAAGAAGTTCAGGCGCAAGGTGTACTCAAGCAGCACTCCATCTGGCAAAATAGCGCTCCACCGGAGCCGTGCGCGGTGATCATCTTTGGTGCCACTGGAGACTTGACGCAGCGCAAACTGTTGCCAACTCTTGCTCATCTTGCCCACGATCATCCATTACCTGAAGGGTTTTGCGTCGTAGCCTTTGCGCGTCGTCCGCTAGACGATGAGAAATGGCGTGCAATGGCCCTTGAGTCGATCAATACCTATATGCCAGCAGACGACAAGTTAACTGAAGAGGCACAGCAGCAGTTTGCTCAGCGTCTATTTTACTGTCGCTCCGATTTCAATAATCCCGATGGCTACCATGATCTGGCACAACTGCTCGATAAGCTTGAGCGCGAGCATGGAACCAAGGGGAATCGTCTCTTCTATCTAGCCACGCCTCCTGAAACCGACTCTATGGTGATTGAGAACATTGGCAAAGCGGGTCTGACACAACAGCAGGAGCGCAATGGCTACAAGTCGTGGGCGCGTGTGATTGTTGAAAAGCCCTTTGGCCATGATCTAGCTACAGCGCAAAAGCTGAACTCTGATCTGGCAAGCGTTTTCCAGGAGAACCAGATTTACCGCGTCGACCACTATATGGGTAAGGAGACAGTACAAAATATTCTCGCGCTGCGCTTTGCCAACCGCATCTTCGAGCCACTCTGGAATCAAAGATACATTGACCATGTGCAAATTCTGGTGGCAGAGAGTATTGGCATCGGTACGCGTGCTGAATACTACGAGAGCGAGGGCGCAATCCGTGATATGGTGCAAAACCATATTATGCAAGTCTTATGCCTCACCTGCATGGAACCTCCGGTCGCCTTTGATGCCGATGCTATTCGTGACGAGAAAGTCAAAGTGTTGCATGCTATTCCCATGCTGACACCCGAAGAGGTCGCGCAACGCACTGTACGAGGGCAGTACGTTGCAGGTGTTATTGACGGCAAACCAGCAGTTGGCTATAGAGAAGAGAAGGGTATAAACCCCAATTCGGCGACTGAGACGTACGTAGCGCTCAAACTGTTTATCGAGAACTGGCGCTGGGCTGAGGTTCCCTTTTACATTCGCACA
>JAFATZ010000406.1 GCA_019243675.1 Ktedonobacteraceae bacterium
TTACCTGCTCTGGGGCTTCCCAGAGGGGGACCGGAACTGTATCTTCAAAGAGTGTGGACATGCTCTGCTCTCCTTGCGCATTAGGTTATGTTACAATGTCTACAAAGGGCTATGGTACGATGCATAGCCTCTACGTGTGAGTTCTACCTTCTTTGGAAGTCTATTCCGAAAAGCATGCATGCGTCAACCTAGGCAACAGGATTTATCCGTTCTCATTTTGTTTAAGGAAAGAAGCAGCATCGATGAGTGAACGAAAAGACGGCTCTTTTACGAACGAGGATGGTCAAGAACGATATAGCATTAACAGTACGCCAGATACACAGCATGCCCACAAAACGCTCGACGAGGACGATTTCTTAGTACCTGGCCGCATCGAAGAGTGTGAGGGCAGCATACCCAGCAACAAACGTATCCGCGTGGTGCGCTCGACTCATCCTCTCTTCCGACGCGTAAGTAACGAAGTACTCGAAGCGACAGAGGACACTTCTATCCCAGAAGGTCGGCTGTCGCGCTTAGCATATTATGCCAAACGTTTTCTCACTGGCCCACCTATCGCCACTAGTGCGGCGGGACACGAACGGCTCACCAAATTTAAAGCGCTAGCAGTGCTCTCTTCGGACGCCATCTCTTCAGTCGCATACGCCACAGAGGCTACTCTTATTAACCTTGTCGCTGCTGGATCACTCTATCTGGGCCTCACGCTGCCCATCAGTCTTGTAATTATAGCATTGCTCATTATTGTCACCATCTCTTATCGTCAGACCATTCCCGCCTATCCCAATGGGGGAGGGTCATACATCGTAGCGAAAGAGAACCTCGGCACACTCCCTGGCCTAGTTGCGGCAGCAGCTCTCATGATTGACTACGTGCTCAATGTCGCGGTCAGTGTTGCCGCTGGCGTTCTCAATATGGCATCACTTTTTAGAGGACTGCAGCCTTATATTGTGCCTATCGACGTTGTGCTCGTCGTCCTGATCACCATTGTAAATCTTCGCGGTGTGCGTGAGTCCGGAACTATCTTTGCCTTCCCTACCTACTTTTTCGTCGTTAGCGCCATGTTATTGATTATTGTCGGTCTAGTGAAAGCTTTTGTACTTCACCATCAGCCACTGATCGGCCAGTTCGCTCCGGTCCCAGCCGTTGAGCCTTTGTCGGCATACTTAATTCTGCGTGCCTTTGCCACTGGCTGTTCGGCAATGACAGGCGTGGAGGCTATCTCCAATGGCGTGCCCGCCTTTAAACCTCCCGAGACACGCAATGCAACAATCACACTGACATGGATGGCAACCATTCTCGGTACGCTCTTCCTGGGCATCACCTTGCTAGCTATGACGTACCACGTCGAAGCCAACGCGGCTGGCAACCCCACGGTTATTGCCCAGATTGCTACACAGGTGTTTACAGGACCGCTCGTCTTCATGTATCCAGTTTTCCAATTTGCTACACTGGGCATTCTGACACTCTCCGCCGAGACGAGCTACTCTGACTTTCCACGCCTAGCATCGCTACTGGCACGTGATCGTTTCCTACCTAAGCAGTTCTCGTTTCGTGGAGATCGTCTCGCCTTTTCCGTAGGTATCATCTTTCTCGCCGTGCTTGCAGGCTTGCTCCTCATTCTCTTCAATGGCAGCACTGATAAGCTCATCAACTTGTTTGCGGTAGGCGTGTTCATTTCGTTCACGCTCTCTCAAGGTGGCATGGTGTTTCACTGGTGGCGTCTACGTAGCACACATAAAGGATGGCAGCGCAGCATTGTTATTAACGGCATAGGAGCTTTGACCACATTGCTAGTTGCCCTAGTTATCTCGGCCACAAAATTTCTTGAAGGTGCCTGGATTGTGGTCCTGCTTATTCCCCTCTTGGTACTGATGTTCCTGGGAATCCATCGCCATTATGAGCATTTCGAGCGTGAATGCATCACCAATGTTCCCTACCGTCCGCAAGATATTCGTCATCGTATCATTGTGCCCATGAATGTATTAGACCGTGCATCAATACAAAGCCTTGCCTATGCACGCTCCATCTCGCCACATGTGACTGCTGTTCATATCGCTATTGATGAGGGTGAAGTGCAGAGTGTACGTACGGCATGGCATGAGTGGGAGCATCATCTTAAGCCGGATGAAGAAACGCACCTGCTGATCATCGAGTCACCCTATCGCTCATTGCTCGGTCCCCTATTGGCTTACATCGACGCCATTCACGAGCGTCACCCCAAGGACACGCTCACTGTTATCTTGCCGGAATTTGTGGTCGCTCACTGGTGGGAAGCCTTCTTGCATAATCAAATCGCCTTACAGTTGAAGGCGGCTTTTCTGACACGGCCTGGCATTATCGTTACCAACGTTCCGGTGCATTTACGTGATAGAGCGAGGCAAAGAGGTTCTTAGCAAGAGGCTACAAATGCTGCTTGACAGCTTCTACAAACTCATTCGTGCTCGCCCTGCCTCCCTGATCGTGAGGCAGAACGGCACCTTCTTGATAGACCGCTGCAACAGCTAGCTCTAGGCGCTGCGCTTCTTTTGTATAACCAAGATACGTCAGCATCATTGCACCTGTGAGCAGTGTAGCAGTCGGATTGATGATGCCTTTACCTGCGATGTCGGGAGCGGAGCCGTGGACAGGCTCGAAGTAGGCGTAGTTTGCGCCATAACACGCACTGGGCGAGAGTCCAAGGCCACCGATACTGCCGCTGGCAGCGTCGGCCAGAATATCGCCGTGTTCGTTGGAGAGCACGACGACATCGAGCGTTTCTGGCAATGCAATCATACGTCGTGCCAGATCGTCTATAAGAAATTCCTGATAGCTCAATGTTGGGTACGTGCGCACAGTCTCGGCGACGATGTTGCGGAAGCGCCCATCGGTGCGTGGCAGGATCGAGTATTTGGCACCTAGCGTGACTCGGCCAGGGTAGCCAGCAGCCTGACGTTGTAGCGCGAGTTTGCAGGCTGCCACGGCAATGCGCTGCAACTGTTCATCTGTGCTGACGCGCACGGCGTAAGC
>JAFATZ010000436.1 GCA_019243675.1 Ktedonobacteraceae bacterium
CCATAGATGCCAAAGGCGAGGTTGAGCACAAGCCAGAAGACCCACTGGCCGATAACTGCAGAACCGTAGGAGCCGAGCGCACGGCGGTTGACGATGTAGAAGATGCCGAGTGCGCCAAAGACGCCGAAAATGGCTCCCGACGCTCCAATTGAGGGATCCATGCTGGCTGGTGAGGAGAAGTAATAGGTGAGGCCACCAGCGATGCCAGAGAGCAGGTAGATCAAGAGATAACGCCAGGTGCCGAAGAGCTGCTCTACCGCTCTACCGATGAAGAAGAGCGAGAGCATGTTTAGGCCAATATGGAGGATATTGGCGTGAAGAAACATTGCTGTGAAGATGCGCCAGTACTCGCCCTGGCTAATATACCCGTTGACCTGTGCTCCAAAGCTGAAGAGAGGTGCATAGACCAGACTCAGCAGGTAGACGACAACATTGATGGCAATCAGAATGTTAGTCACTAGACCCGAATATTGGCTGAGGACGAAGCGTGTGCGTATTACTTGCCTTTGCAAGCCGTTTGCACGTGACCACGTCGGTATCGCTTCACGCTCGACTCTCTGCGTCCCCTGATCACTACGAGGTGGATGTGCTGATGGAGTATAGCCTGAAACAGAGTCTCTTTCAATCTCGGGAAAACAGTTGTCAAAGCGCCCCCCATATGAGAGGCGTGCGGCGCGGGCACGTGCGAGATTTGCATCATAATCCTGTCCTGTAGCACGCAACAGATAGGAGCGTAACGCATGCACATAGGCGATAGACGGGTCCTGTTCGATTACATCGTTCACATCTTGCAGAGCACGATCATAACGGCGATCCAGCAGGTCAAGCAAGGCTTGAGCTATCATTGTCTCCAGGCCACCGTTGGGTTGCAACTCTTGTACTCTCTGGCAAGCCATGCGCACAACAGTATAGTCGCCAAGGGCAAGATTGGCCTCTGCCAGTCCCAGGCGAATCAGCGGATTATTCGGTTCAATCTGTGCCGCGTGTGCATAGGCAAGAGCTGCCTCGCGTCCTTGTCCCTCTGCCAGGGCTTGTTTGCCGCGCTCTATGTAGCTGCGTAAATCCATTTGTGCTTCCAAGATATATCCTCCAGCCCGTAGTAGGGACTTAGTTCATGTAAGGACTTTTAATAGTTCAGGCTTTGCCTAAAGAGTATGTTTCTATATATACGTCCCAGTAGCTCGAATGTAGCAACTGCTCACCGACAGTTCGACTCATGCCACCACAAAGGCTATGACAGTTGTGGGAGGAGGCTAAAATTTTGCCGTCCTTGCTCCTGTGCGCTATAATTAAGCAGCTTTATAGCAAATTTTTATTTGACTGGGAGGTACAGCATGAAAAGTGCTAGGCAGTTCTTATACGTCGCAGGGTTAGTCCTGTTGTTACTCATCTTCATTGGCATTGTCCTGGCCGTAATCTTCGGAGCGCTTGCGGTACTCTATGTATTCCTGATAGTGCTCGCTGCTTTCTTGATAGTATCGACACTATTACTGGTCTATTCATTGTTGATGCTCATGCAAACGATCTCAACAATGGGTAGTGAAGTCAAGCCTCTATTGGCCTCGGTGCAGGAGACGGTGGGTATTGTAAAAGATACCGTGAAAACCGCTGGTCATACAGTATCTACCATCGGTAGTGCTGCTCAGTTAACCAAGGATCTGGCGCTGGCACCCAGTGTTCGCTCTACTGCAGCCCTAGTAGCAGGGGTACAGATGCTCGGTGGATTTTTCGGAAAAAGCCGTAGCCGCCTTCAAGATCGGCGTAGACAGCAGATGAAGGCCCTGCGTTAGTGAGAGGAAACTAGAGATGGTCATCGCACAAGCAGTTAATCCTACTCTTGCAGTATTAGGACAAATCGCTGCCATTATTATTTGTATCTACATTGTCATCTTCGCTGTCATTGGTCTGGTATTTAACATAGTGCTTGTCTTTGGCTTAACGTGGGTAAGCGACAAGATGACCCTGCTTACAGCGTTACGCTCGACGATTGACAGCGTAAACAAAACAACCGAAGCAGCGATCCAAGGACGTCCTAGCACTGTGAACGAGAACAGCGTAGTGAGTACGATAGCACAAGGCCCTGCACGTGTCTACGCGCTAGATAAGGGGGTAGACAAAATGTCGCGCAGGCTTATTAGCACGCTGATTGAGTTCCGTGCCCGCACAGTGCAAGTTCAGGGTGTCTTCAAGGCGCTCGTGGACCAACAAGGCTGAGACTGGACCTAAGTTGACTGCTACCATCCTCGCAGCTTGAAAATGTCCCTTCTCGTTGAGTACATAGGGAAGTTCGGGCATTTCCAGCGGAATGCCCGACTCTACTTGCTAAGTAATGCTCTGAGTGGCATCTCGGCTGGTATTGTCCTGGTTCTCTACAACCTCTACTTGAGTTCGCTAGGCTACCGAGCAGATTTTATCGGCCTAGTGCTCTTTGTTGGTGCTGTAGGAGTTGGTATTGCGATTTTTCCCGCTGGTGTATGTGTTGACCGCTTCGGCGGAAAATTGGTTCTTCTCTGCTCTAATCTGGCCTTTGCCGCTGCTGTCGCAGGGCAAATTCTCTTCCCCCAACCAGTGCCCTTGCTCATTACTAGCTTTCTAGCGGGTGCGACTGCTGCATTCTTTCTTGTGGTGAATGCTCCATACTTAACTGCAAATAGTGCGCCAGAGGAGCGTCCTCATCTTTTTAGCCTGAATATCGTTTTAGGTTTAGGAACAATTGTGTTAGGCGAACCGCTTGGTGGTGCATTACCTGGCTGGTTTCGCAGCATACCTTGGCTCATAGGTCCCTTGCCGTCATGGCTAGTAGCAGCACAGCCCGAGCCACGTTCTTACCAGCTCGCTGTGCTTTTTGCAGGTATACTGGCCGTACCCAGTTTGATCCCTATCTTCCTTTTGAGTGATGATCGACCTGCTCTATTACAAGATATACCTGTGCCACAGAGGCTTGCTAGCTCACTGGTAGAGCGTGTACTCTCAACAACGAGAGCATGGCGACAACAGTTTCACATACGCAAAGTACTTGCTCATCCAGCCTTTGTAGTGCTGCTAGTGCAAGTATTGCTTGGCCTGGGTATGGGCCTTTTCATACCCTACTTCAATTTGTATTTTGTCAAGCAACTCAAAGCTTCACCGACCTTTTTTGGCCTAATAGATGGAGCGGCTAACGCTATTACTGCCCTATTTACCCTGTTCGCGCCTTTGCTAGCAGCGCGCATCGGCAAGATTACTACCATTACCATAACGCGCCTCATCGCTATTCCACTGCTGTTGACGATTGGCTTAACCAACCTCTTACCCCTCGCTGCCATACTCTACCTGTTTCGCCAAGGTTTGATGGATATGTCCTTGGGCATCTTTCAAGTCTTTTCTATGGAGATAGTCCCCCAGCAGCACCGTGGGTTAGTAAATAGCATATACCAGGCGTTTTCTCAGGTAGCCTTTGCGCTCTCTGTCCCACTAGGAGGGTTAATTATTGCACATAGGGGATACAGACCCGTATTTATGCTTGGCGCGATATTGTATCTACTGGCAATTGCAGCATTATGGGGCAGATGCAAAAAAGGGTAGGGGCAACCACGAAGTGTTGCTCCTACCCTTTTTTGTTCATTACTTCTTCGTGAAGATACGAATGAATACGATGGTCAACTCGTACAGGAACGACATGGCCACGCCCAGGATAATAGGGCTATAGATGTCGGCACCTGGCGTCAAGAAAGTTGCTGCGACCCACATACCAATGTGAGAGGATGCACGTTTCCTTTTGAGCGTATCCGACGTTATCAAGCCAACTTGGGCCATGAACGTCAGCACAAGTGGCAATTCAAAGACAAGCCCAAAGGCAAGTACAAAGAAGGCGACAAAGGTAAAGTAGCTCTGTGCCGTGATTAGCTCACTAAAGGTTCCGGCAGCGAAGGTAACCAGAAACTCCACTGGGTAGCGCAAGACGATGTAGCCAAGCGAGACACCCACAACAAAAAGAAGCAAGCCGAGGAAAATGAACGGAACCGCGTACTTTTTCTCACGGGGGTAAAGCCCAGGGGCTACAAAAGCCCACGTCTGATAGAGAATCACAGGTAGGGCAATGACCACACCTACTGCCAAAGAGACCAGCAGATAGGTAGTGAAGCCCTCTGTGATACCTGTCACGACTAGCTTACCATGAGTGATGGGCAGGTCCGCTCCCTGGGGCAACGGGGCTGCCAGGAAATGAATGATGTAGTCACGGAAGATGAAGGCGATAATAGCGCCCACTACGATGGCTATCAAGGATTTGAAAATGCGCCAGCGCAGTTCCTCCAGATGATCTACCAGAGACATGCTAGAGCTGTCGTCCTCTTCAGGTTGAAATCTGTAGTTGTCGAAGTCTAACATACTATCCTGCTGATCTATATCACCGGTTGCCATTACTAATTACCCTTTGGCTCAGTACTCTTGTGCTCTGTATCTTCTTCACTTGAGGCAAAGTCAGCACTTACTGTCTTTGGGGGAAAGTCAGCATTTATTGTTCGTCGGCTAGCAAGGTCGCGCTCAATAGCTTCGAGGCTAAGGGCAGTTGGAGTCTTAAACTCTTCGTCCTTGTGCCCAGTCAACTCATGCATTCCTTTGCGGAACTCTTTGATGCTTTTGCCGACGGCAGAACCCATTTCGGGCAGCTTTTTCGGCCCAAAGATCAACAGTGCGATGACGAGAATAACGATAAGATCAAGTCCATGAAATCCTGGTAGCACCTCATGTGTCCTTTCTTGTATGACTATGAGTATTTTGCTAGTAACTAGGGCATTACTGCTGGTGTGGCATCTTGTCCAAGCAAGGTAGCCTCGAGCATCTGTAAACACTCCATACCTATACCTAGGGCGCTGGCTCCCGCGGCCCCCAGGGCCACGAGGTGAACTGCACGCCGTCTGCCAACACGCTGTGCTCGTAGGTATGTTGCAGCGTAGTGCTCTCGTCGTAGAGCAACGCATAGATGCTGCTCTAGCCCATCGGGCACGGGAGCTTCGCTGCCATAATGTCGGAGCAGTAGAGTATCAATAGAATCGTGGTGCATAGCTTCTCTAGTAAGAAAAGAGAACTGTTCAGCAGAGGTTGTAACGAGGCTCCAAGACTTGCGGGAATCTCTGCTGAATAGTCACTCTCTCTTCTTGCTCCGTTCCATACATATTTGAGTGTGTGCTTTGCTCCGGCACAGAAACATCCTCGCCGCTCTCTTGCTTGTAAAGCAGTTGAAACTGCTGCCTAGCCCGTACTAAGCGCTGGCGCACGGCTGCTTCTTTTATATCAAGCAGTTTGGCAATTTCATTTGACGTGAGTCCTGCAACGATGGAAAGTAATAGGCAGGCGCGCAATGGCTCTGCAAGCTTTGCCAACGTTCGTTGCACTGCATCACGCTCAGCAATGTATTCCGCCGGGTCACCTTCTGCAAGGACTCCGTACCCACTTGGCTGCACAGGTGTCGCCTGTGCAGTGAGCGTATCAATGTTGCCCTCATCCTCCTGCATACGCGAGAAAGGTATGAAGCGCAAAATATTGCGTCTACGCCTTTGCATACGTACGGTGTTTAGAGCAATGCGTAGCAGCCACGCTTTCGCATGAAAGTGTGAGCCACTGGTGGCACGAGCAGCATCAATTGACTTCAGGGCCTGATAAAAGGTATCCTGCGTCAAATCCTGGCTCTCCTCCCAATCATTGGTTAAGCTATAGATGGTATGGAAGACCAGTTTGCCATATTCAGCAATGAGTGTCTCAAGCTCGTGTGACGCGGAGGTCATATACACACAACTCTTTTCCGTTTGTAGCTACAATTATAGAGATGCATGAACGAGTGAATTTGTGACATCTCTGTCTTGCTTAGCGGAGATGTTCTTCTATATAGTCTTCAGCCTCCTGCACCGTTGTGATCTTCTCGGCATCCTCATCGGATATCTGTAGCTTGAATTCTTCTTCGAGAGACATAATAAGTTCGACTAGGTCAAGAGAGTCCGCATTTAAGTCTTCAACGAAAGAAGCGCTGGGAACGACTTCGTGCTCATCGACTCCAAGCTGGTCAATGACAATTTTCTTGAGTCGTTCAGCAATAGTTTGTGGTTTTTCACGTGGCGTCATTTCACTTGGCATCATTTCACCTCGCTTTCGGCTATAGGGATGGGCTGTTGTTGCGCCCGATTAAATATTGTGCCCAGAACGCCATTCACGAAACGGCTAGAAGTGTCACTGCCGAACAATTTGGCAAGCTCCACTGCTTCATTGATAGCGGCCTTGGCTGGTACCGTATTATTAAACAGAATCTCGTAGATTGCAAGTCTCAGAATATTTTTGTCAATGCGAGCCATCTGTTGCAAAGGCCACTCGCGTGCTGCACTCTGGATATGTGCGTCAATCTCAGTGAGATGGCCGCAGACACCTTCTAGCACCTCATAAGCGTACTCCGTCACCCTTGGTTGCAGATGGCGCTCTTCGGCATGACGCTGCAAGACCTCCTTAGGCGCATGGTGGACGGTATCATATTCATAGAGTGTTTGCAGTGCGATTACTCGTGCTTGTCTGCGTATCCCTGGCATGATATCCTCTTTTCCAATTTCCCCTATCCCTCATTATACACTGTCTACAAGATCCATCTCACGTAGCATGTTCATGGCTTTCTCTACCTCGGACGCATTGCCAACAGTGATAGTGGTAACACCCTTAGTGATGCGCTTCACCATAGCGGTCAATGCTTGACCGGAACCAATTTCAAGAAAGACGTTCACGCCATTGTGTAAGCAGTACTCGATAGTACGCGCCCATTGTACGGGTTTGGCAACCTGCTGTGAAAGCTCCTCCCGTATACTTTGAGGCGTAGTGAGAGGGGTAGCACGAATATTGCTGAAGGTCGCAATGGGAACATCATGTATATCAGTGGTAGCAAGTGCCCTACTCAGACCCTCGATGACTGGCTCCATGACAGGGGAATGAAAAGCCCCACTTACAGAAAGGGGAATAACGCGCTTTGCACCACGCGCCTTAGCCAATTCTGTAGCCAGAGCAAGGGCGCGTTGCTCACCTGAGAGCACAATTTGGCCTGGGGTGTTGTAGTTTGCCACTACAACCCGTCCCTGCCCAGGATGGGTAACCCCTTGTGGATATGCATGCAGTAAGCTCTGCTGCGTTGCTTCTCTACAAATTTCTTGCAGTATCTCGTCGTCCATGCCGATAACAGCCGCCATGCCCCCGGTGCAAGCTTTTCCCTCTTCATGCATCAAGTGTCCACGTATACGTACAAGCCGCACCGCATCCACGAGGTCAAGTGCGCCCGTTGCCACCAGCGCTGCATATTCACCTACACTATGCCCGGCAGTGTAACTAGGAGTAAGCGGTGATGACCAGGAAAATGTCTGCGGGGAGAGCGCTTCTTGCAGTGCAGCGAGGAAAGCCAGACTCACGGTAACAATAGCCGGTTGAGCATTGATAGTTTCTCGCAGTCTATCCTCTGGTCCTTGAAAGCAGAGCCGACTGAGAGGTATGCCTAATGCATCGTCCACTGTCTCAAAAACACCTCTGGCGGCAGTGGACGATGCAAAGATATCAGCTCCCATCCCTACCACTTGACTGCCTTGTCCAGGGAAGAGAAAGGCGACTTTTGTCGTCATGTTACTCACTTTTAGCGATTCTGTGCCTTGGGCGTGAAGACTTGCCGATTACGATACCATCCACAGTGAGGACAGGCATGGTGTGACAAGCGTGGCCTCTTGCACTGTTGACATTCAACCAGTTTTGGCAAGTCTAAGTGGTGATGCGAACGCCGCTTCCCCTGGCGAGCGGGCGATACACGTTGTTTTGGTAGTGCTCCCATATGCTATAACTCTCCTCTTTACTATGACTGCGAAGCTTATTGCAACAAAGTTTTTAAGACATTCAGCCGTTCGTCAACCGCTGGTTCACAGTTACAGGGCCCCTGGTTGAGATCATGCCCACATTGTGCGCACAGCCCCGCACAGTTCTCATCACACAACGTCACCATCGGAATGTGGAGGAGCATATGTTGCCGTACCGCCTCAGTCAGATCAAGTTGATGGTGTTCGTCGATGGGGAAAACTTCTTCCTCATCGACAGGGGGAAGTGGTACACCAGTGACCACGTCCACCGATGGATAAAATCGCTCTTCAAATGAAACACGCAACGGCTGCTCAAATTGCTTCAGGCAACGCGTGCAAATGGACTCAAGAGTAACATCTATCCACCCATCTACGAGGATACACTGGTTTGTACGGCGCATACGTACATGTCCGATGAGTGGACGAATGACTCTGAAATCATCGTCGAGTTGAATATGTTCTTCGTGAATATCTGCTTCTGACGAAGTTCCTACCGGAGCCTTCAAAAGCTGCGCCACGTTAAAGATCATGAGGGCCTTTCCTTTCCATAAACAATACAAGGTAAAATAGGCTACGGTGAAGGATGTCTGCTCCCCAATGGCGCTTGCTCATTATAGACAAGGCACAAAAGGGTGTCAAGCCCTACTTATGGGTTATTTATTGATGTGTTGGTGGGCCTCCCATTGTATCCCTAGCCAGGGAGGCATGGTGCGGAACAGCACCGGACGATAAGGGTGCGTTGTCCTGCTCATCGTCCACCTCTGCTCTGTCCTCTAGATTCTCTTGAGCAAGCTGTTGTGCCTCCAGGCTCTCAAGCCCTTTTTCAATACTAAGAAGCGTGTGATCTAGTTCCCCTTGGATGCTCGTGAGGTGGTCTTTTAGATTACGCAACGTCTCTGCTACATACGCATCGGCACCAGCTTGCAACTGCTCTGTATGCTCCTCGGCACGGCGTACAAGTTCTCGTGAATGCTCTGTCGCCCTACGCACGAGTTCCTGGGAGTGCTCCTCGGCCCTACGTAGTAACCCCTCCCGACTCAGTACATGCTCGGTCTCTTGCCTGGAACGTGCAAGCATATCGGAAGCATCCTGCTGTGCCTGAACGAGGATACGCTCTCTTTCTTGGAGAATACGGCGTGCCTGCTTGATCTCTTCGGGAACAACTGTACGCATCTGATCAAGAATACTCAGAATGTCACTCTCTTTTACCATAATTTGGTTGATCAGTGGCATTCTTCTGCTGTTGGCTATGAGATTTTCCAGGCGGTCTACAAGATACAGTATATCCATGGCATGCCTTTCTGTTTCTCTGCCCATCATTGTAACATGTTGCGCATCATGACTAAGAGAGGCTACAGGTCGTACTTGGTGCGTAGCGCCCGTACCACCGCAGTAGGAAGCATATCTGTAACATCACCTCCAAGGCGAGATACCTCCTTGAGCAGAGATGAACTGACAAAGAGGTGTTTCAGGTTTGTCAGTAGACAGATGGTTTCAATCTCTGGCGCTAACTTGCTATTCATTAATCCCTGTTGAAACTCTGCTTCAAAGTCGTTGGGGGAGCGTAACCCCTTGACAATGACCTGTCCCCCCACACCGCGTACATATTCCACCAACAGTGTGCTAAACTTGTCAACATGTACATTGCTCATCTCTTCACTCGCGATTACTTCTTGCCAGAGAGCAACACGCTCGTCAACGGAGAAGAGCACATTCTTTGTGGGTAGGGCATAGACTGCAATAATCAATGTATCGAATAATCGAGCTGCCCTTCGTGCTATGTCGAGGTGACCATTGGTTAAGGGATCAAAGCTCCCTGGATAGACAGCAAGACAGGTCTGTTTTTTGTCGTCGCTCACACGCAACTC
>JAFATZ010000342.1 GCA_019243675.1 Ktedonobacteraceae bacterium
TCGCCATAGTAAAAATCTCCTCTTTCGTGCCAACGACATACCTATCCTTAAGGTATAGTGTGCAATGACTACCCATACTATATAACAAGATGTGTTTGCTTGCTATGAACTAGATCACAGAATCAGGACTTTCCCATTCTGCTCAGAACCATTGAGCAGTGGCCGCCCCTCCCCCAGACAGGTGAGAGAAGGTGTGACCAGGGCGGGCGTGCCCGCCCTGGTCACACCTTCTCTCAAAAAAATTTGGGGCAAGGTAGGGATTGCAATCAGAAGAAGCATTATTCTCTGAAGTAGTCCACTGTAGCTTTGACTCCCTGGGCGAAGGGTGTGGTAGGTTGCCATGCCAGGATGCGTGCTGCTTTACTGCAATCGAAGTACGCTAGATAAATATCGCCAGGCCGTCTTGGGGCGCGCACAATCTCGGGTTCGTACTGTGTGATCTGCGCCAGTTGGCGATAAATCTCGTTGACCGAGACTGGATGACCGCTGCCGATGCAGAAAATGTCATTATGGCCCCGCTCAAGAGCGAGTATATTTGCCCGTACTACATCCTCTACATACACGTAATCCTTACGCTGCTCACCATCCCAGTCTATTCTCACTGCTTGGTGTGAGAGGAAGCGCTTCGCGAAGATAGCAATGACCCCTGCCTCGCCGCTAGGGTCTTGGCGTGGACCATAGACGTTTCCGTAACGTAGCGCTGTGTAGGTCAAGCCGTAGGCTTGCTGCCAGTAGCGCAAATAATGCTCTGCGACCATCTTGGTGATACCATAGGGAGACTCGGGACGTTGCGGTACGTCCTCATCGAGAGGTAGGCGTTCAGGAGTTCCATACGTGGCTCCCGAGGAGGCAAATATAATCTTACCTGTGCCCACAAGTGTACAGTTAGTGAGCACGTTGAGAAGCCCCAGTACGTTCACACAGACATCGAACTGAGGTTCCTTTATCGAAATGGCGACACTATGCTGTGCAGCGTGATGACTGACAACCTCTGGCTTTATCTCCGTGAAGATACGTGCTAGAGTTGCTTCGTCTGTGATATCAGCGCGATAAAAAGTAGCCTGGGGGTTCAGATGAGATTGCTTCCCTCCCCCCTCTTGCCACAGGTTATCTACAACCGCCACCTCGTGTCCTGCGGCTATATACTGGTCAACTATGTGCGAACCAATAAATCCCGCTCCACCAGTAACAAGTATCCTCATAAAAAAACTATCCTTTGCTATTCGTCGTCCCTTCAACTGCTATGTTATAGCATAACAAATCCGTTTCATAAAAACGCATGGTCACGAGAGCACGTTCCAAGGCAGCCCTAGCAAAAAGCACGCGGTACTACGTTTTAGGCTTGCTAGGCAGGCGTAGCGGCATGGGACCATTCATCTTGAGGATAAGGGCAAGTGGAGCAGTGTGGACTGCCTGAATAAGTTCATACTTCATATGAATATTACCTATACAAATGACATCGCCTATAGTGAGCAGATGCGGACTGAACAATGGCTCATTGTTAGCCTTGGTACCATTGCTACTGGAGATATCCTGCACATAGTTTTCGTTGTTCTGGCGCAAAAACTGCACATGCCGACGTGAAATCGAGCTATCGTCAATCACAATATCACACTCAACGCCACGTCCAACGATGGTGACAGGGCGATCCAACAAAAAACTCTGTCCCTTCATCTCCCCGTCTTGAATGGTGATAACGCCGCATATCTCAGTGTTGGAAGAAGAAGAGATCTCTTCTTCTTGTACAGAGTTGGTGGCTGGCAAAAGGTCGTCGTCATCGCTTAGTGAATCTAGTGAGGAGTGCCAGACGTGTTTTGTGAGGGGATCGTTCTGACTAGAGAGTGTGTCACCTTTCTCTGTCGAAAGAATAAAAACGAAGCGGTGTGAACCAATCTGTAGCAATTCATTCGTCTCAATTTGTACAGAACCCCGCATGCGCCGCCCCTTGACCACTATACCATTGAGACTGTCACAATCCGTAATATAGACTTGTCCTTTGTCCCAGACTAACTCAGCATGGTGACGCGATGCCATATCATCATCCAACCAGATGTCGTTATCCTCGCCTCGTCCGATAGTGACCACTACACGCTTCAATTCCAGGCGCTGTCCCTGGAAGCGCCCATTGCGATATTCAAGCCAGCCCCAGGGCATGTCTTCATTGTAAACAAAAGGCGCGAGAACCCCTGGCTGATGGCCCGGCAGTTGAGGGTGTGCCTTCTTGAGCCGTATACTATGGCTAGGAATGTGCCCGGCAGTCATTGAGAGGCGTGGCAAGCTGAAGAGGCAGTACGAGCAGGTAGTGCTTATCGGCATAATCCAGCCGAAGAGCACTACATAGACGAGCACGGTCTCGATCTCGGCTACTGAGAGCGGGGGTTGTGCGGTGCTAAAGCGCACATTGTACCAGACAATGGCAGGAAGCACGAGCAATGCACAGATAACGCAGATAACAATGGCAGAGGCGAGTTGTCGCGTGGTACCACGCCGAGAGAGTGTCGTAAAAAGCGCATTCAGAGCAATGGTCACCATGCAACACGCTAGCCCACCGTAACAACCACCGCTAAACCATGTTGGAAAATCTACTGCGCTCGTTGTCGTTCCCTCCTATAACATTGGGCTGACCCCGGCATTACGGGCATCGCTGATCATAATTGTGTCTAGTACTGTATGCTTCTTTATGTTCGTAATATAGAGAGTATCCGTGTATATATTTGCGGACTGTGCAGCAACGTTGCCATTTATTTCGACGGGATCCCAGTATTCAATGTGCTTATTATCCTCGGTCACTGCCACACCAAGAAATGCGTGGCCAGGAATAATGACAATCTCAGAGTGCAGACCCACCCGTTCTACAGCGGCTGCAAGCAGAGTCGTTAGCTCGATACACATCCCACTCCCTCCTTGTAATACCTCAAAGGGTAGTTTGACATATTCTGTACTTACATTGCTACTGTCAGCACCTTGGTAAGGCACAGGCTCTGGAGTGTACTTAAGGTGATACTCTTCTCGCATAGTATCGTAGATAGCGTCAACTTGGTCGATCACCTGCTGTGGCGTCGCCTTTGTATAGCCGATCATAGTAGCAGGAGTGGGTTGCTGCTGTTGCGGCAAATAGTTTATCGCCGCTCTTATTACCAGTTCCTGCACGGCTGTATCGTCTGGTGTGACCCAAGCGGCGATTTTCAGGCGGTTAGCACTCATCCACTGCATTTCCCAGCGGGAATGTAACAAAAGTGGAATATCATTCACATAATAGCTCTGTTTTCCCGTATCAGTAACCTGGACATGGAGAAATGTATGCACATCCTGCGTGAGTCCACGTAGCCCCTGACCATTGTTCAGCAATGTAGGAAGAAAGTTGCGTATCTGTGTATTCGTCGTTGCACCTACAGAATGCGTTTCAGAATCGCTGAAGTTGGTAATAGTAACAGTGATGAGTAGCGTCATAGCAGTGTTACTGCTATACTCAACACTGAACAGGGAACTATGGGTAGCGAGATAGGATGGGTAGAAAGCGCTGAAAATTGCTGCAGGCGTACGCACGCAAATATGTACTGGCGCTTTTTCGCTACAATAGTGCTGCATTGCCATATTACTTTGCTGATAATACGCGTATGCCCGTAGTGCGCTTACCACGTAGAACCCTGAGAGTCCCAGCAACACCGCTAGTATAAGGATTAGCGCGATGAGTTTTTTGCCCATTGGTTTCCTGCTATGGTGTCTACACTCATGAAAACAGCTCTCCAGAGCTACTAGTAGCGAACTGTAAAGGCTACAGTATGCACAATGATATCATGTTGTGTCATAGCGAGCAACTGTATGGGACTTGTGGGTAGTTGTCTCTCTTAGAGTGTGTGGGACTGCTCAAGCAGTGGAGCGCACTGCCCACTTAGCACACGTTCAGCTAGTGAAGATTCCAGATCAATTCCCTGTTTACGTGCAAGAAACTCTAGTTTTCCCACAAGATTCTCAATGACATGATCCCAGAGGAACTGCTGGGAGGTAAGATGCCCGGCGCTACGAATACGCTCTTGGTCCTCAGGATGTCTACGCAGGTGGAGTAAGTAGCCCACGATTTCGTCTGGGTCTTCTGTCTCGGTCACGATGGCGTTCTCGAACGAAATGGCATAATCCTCGCCTGTGCTCCCCGTTACAGCTATGCCACGTGCCGCCATCACCTCAAGAGCAACAAGGCCGAACGGCTCATGTCCGCTGTTTGCTAGTGTTGCATCGGCAGCGGCGTAGGTTGTGCGCAGGAACTCTTCTGGCAAGAAGAAGCGTAGGTTATAGATGTCAGCGTAGCCAGCATATTCAATTGCATCCATACACTGCTGCATAGTGGGACGATGCGCTACCACGTCCTGTATGACTAGACCGAGTTCCTGGGCGTGTCGTAACACCTCAGCTCCATGCGGTTCTATGCCACCTCGTAGCAGTAGTGTCACAGGATAGCCACTCTGCTTCAGATGGGCTACAGCCTCAATAGCCATAAGCCAACGCTTGTCGGGATCGAAGCGCCCAATCTTGAAGAGGAAGAGGCGCTGGGGATCGTTACGGCGCGCTATTGCCCGTAGGCGTCGTACTGCCTCATGGTCAACAGGATTCAGATGACGTGTAGGAATGCCATTAGGAATGACCAAGGGATTCACCCCTAGACCCCACATCCTATGCTTCATGTATTTGCTGACTGTACAGAGGGTCGTTGTATAATTCAGGCGACCCCAATTAATACGGTGTAGTGACATCAAGCTATTCAGATTCCATAGCATAAGCACCTTTTGACGCAGGCCGAGCCAGTGTAGCAGGTCAGAGGTGTTACACATTACCTCTGCTGTATGCCAATCTTCGCCCATGATGACCACTGTCTTGCCCTCGAACATGGCTGGCCGCACGATCTTGCTGTACACATGATAAGGAATGCTCTGGGTGTAATCAGAGAGTTTTTGTTCTTCACCATCATAGACCCCACTCAGATGGTATTTGCTCACCCACTGCGACCAGCGCTCCAGGATCAGGCGGCCTTCCACACGCAGTTCTGTTGCAGGTTTATAGGGATCGCCAATAAAAATGAGGTGTGTGGTATATCCTTGTGTTGCCAGTGCTTCGCTCAACTCAGAGACACGAGTTCCTAGACCTCCAGCGGTAGAGTAGATGTCAGGTCCTTCAAAACAAAGCAGAACGAATAGGGTATTTTCTGGAGTTATTGCTCCATCAAGCTGTATCATGATACATTATCCTCATGTTGTAAATCGCTCTTAAAGAACTCTATTGATAGTATAGCACAACTGGCTTGTGAGACTAACAATAACCCATAAGTCACCCTTGTGCTTTTTTCATCTGAAAGGATGTGCCTGTGCGCAGGAAGATAACCGTGGTGGGCGCTGGCTTTGTGGGCAGCACCCTCACTCAACGTTTGGCAGAACGCGACTATGCCGATATGGTAATGTATGATATTGTCCCGAACATGCCACAGGGCAAGGCGCTTGATATGCTCCAAGCTGGTCCTGTGCTCGGCTATGACTCGCTGGTGATTGGTACCAATGACTACAGCGAAACCGCTAATTCAGATGTCGTCGTCATCACCTCCGGTTTTCCCCGTAAGCCCGGCATGACCCGCGATGACCTATTGAAGAAGAATCAGGAAATTATTACGCAGGTAACACAGCAGGTTGTCAAGTACTCACCCAAGTGCATTATGATTATGGTGACCAATCCACTTGATGCAATGGCCCAGTTGGCATGGCATGTCAGTGGCTTTCCACGTGAACGCGTGATAGGCATGGCCGGTGTACTGGACACTGCCCGCTTGCGTACCTTCATTGCCCAAGAGTTGCACGTGTCTGTGCGCGATGTGCAGACGTGCGTGCTGGGTGGGCATGGCGACACCATGATTCCTCTGCCGCGCATGTGTACGATTGCGGGTGTACCGATTGCACAACTCTTGTCCGCCGAGCGCATTGAGCAGATTGTACAGCGTACGCGTGATGGTGGAGCAGAGATCGTGAAACTGCTGGGAACGGGTAGCGCCTACTATGCACCTTCGGCCTCTGTTTTGCAGATGGTCGATGCTATTTTGCTCGACAAGAGGATGATGATGCCCTGTGCGGTCTATCTGCAGGGTGAGTATAACATTAAGAATCTCTTCGTCGGCGTCCCCGTTCTATTAGGAGCTAAGGGCTTGGAGCAAATTATCGAGATTAAGTTGAGCGAAGATGAGCAGATATTGCTGCAAAAATCTGCCGATGCAGTAAGAGAACTGGTCAATGTCATGGGTATCTAAAGCAAGCAAAGCATGTTTCTGGCTATGCTAGAAACATGCTTTGCTTGCTCTACTTTTCCTCTGCTCCGGCAATTACAATGATATACTCTCCTTTGAGTTTACTCTGACCCGCAACCGATTGTAGCAGTGTTGAGAGTGTGCCGCGTTCCATCTTCTCGAACATTTTTGTGAGATCATTAGCTAAAGCTGCTTGTCTATCACCAAACACTGCCAGTGCATCACTTAAGAAATCGTCGAGTCGGTAGGGACTTTCGTAGAAAATAAGGGTATGAGGTGCATCTTTGTCGATTTCCAGAAACTTACGCCTTCCTATAGTCTTGCGTGGCGCAAAACCACGAAAGGTGAAGCTATGCAGCGGCAGACCCGACAACACGAGTGCCATCACGAATGCCGTCGGGCCGGGAATCATAGTAACATTGATGCCAGCTTTGATGGCTCGGCGTACGAGAGTGAAGCCAGGGTCGGAGATACCAGGGGTGCCCGCGTTAGTAACAAGCGCCACGGACTTGCCTTGGTGTAACATCTCCTCGATATGTTCACCAGCGCGTTGCTCATTGTGCTCGTGAAAAGCGATTTGTGGTTTTTGGATAGCAAAGTGCTTGAGCAGCAGGCCCGTCTTACGAGTATCTTCACTGGCAATAATATCGACGGTACGCAGCGTTTCGAGGGCACGTAGTGTAATATCGCCAAGATTACCAATGGGAGTTGCTACCAGGATGAGCATGAGTGATACTCCTCTATTTTTGTGTATTAAAATTCAAAAGGCATCATTGTAAAAAATTTCTTCCTAGCACCGAATCGATTCCTCCAGGTTCAATATAATAAACGAGTGCTACACAGATAGAACATTTATTGACAAGAGACCTATAGTATGTTACTATCTAAGAAACAAGTTTTCCCTAACTTATTGTCTTCATGATATCTGCATAACTTTAGAGTTCCCTCTACAATTTGACAGGCAAGAGTTCTTAATGAGTGGTATGCAGGAAAAGACGATGAGAGAATTGATATTCGTTGTAAGTATCCAAGCTATCGTAGTTCTATTTTAAAGAAACTATACTGGAAAGGAAGGAAGTCTTATGCCGTCCCTTGAGACTACAAATGTAGGGAAAGCGGTTGCTGCACGAGTTGGCACGAACATTCGTGAAGTTCGCACAAAATTAGGCATGACTCAAGCTCAATTGGCTGCACCAGAATTTTCCATCTCTTACATCTCTGCCATAGAGAGAGGGAAAATTCGCCCTTCATTAAAAGCGCTCTCAATTCTAGCCAAACGGCTGGATGTTCCCCTCACCTTCCTGCTGGAAGGATCCCCATCAGGCGCTGCCGAGGCGCGTGCTGTCGGGTACTCTCCTGCGGATTCGGGACCGGATCAAAAGGTTGACGTAGATTTGTTGCAGGCAAGCGTGCTCATCCAGCAGAAAGCTTGTACGGATGCGCAACAACTGCTCGACCCCATTCAAGCGGAACGTATCACTACAGATCAAGCCTACCGATTATATCTTCTGCATGGCGAAGTACATATGGGATTAGGTGAGTATCAGGAGGCAGTGGTCGATCTGCGTACGGCTGTTTCACAAGGTGAGAGTCTCAACGATGCAGAGTACACTGAGCGTGCTCGTAATCTGCTCGGAAAAGCGTACTTCTCTCTCTATAACTATACGTTGGCGATGGAGAACCACCTCAAATGTAATGCTGCCATCGAGAGCGGTCAGATTGTAGACCCTGTCTTTGCTCTGGATGTCTTCAGTAATCTAGCCAACGACTACTTCCGTCATGGCGACCTCGAAAAAGCTGTACTGTTCTATCATCGTGCCCTGGAAACGCTAGATGGCTTGGAGCGCGATACCAAGTCCTATGCACAAAAGTACATGGAGATTAGCCAGCACTACAAGGTAATTGGCAAGCTAGCAACTGCTCGCGATTATGCTATGCGTAGTCTTGCCGTCTATGAGATGAGAGATGAGCAGAGACTGGTCGGGTTAACTCATCAACGCTTGGGCAAGACACTTGAGAGGCAGAATAGACTCGACGATGCTGAACAAGAGTATCGCGTAGCGATAACGATTGAGCGCGAACTCAATGATGAGGTTTCGGCCTCTACCTGTCTCACCTCCCTTGCGGAACTGTTGCTCAAGCGTGGCAAGATTGAAGAGGCCGAGCAAAAAGCACAGGACGCTCTTACCTTTGCACGTTCAAGTCAAGATGCGCAGACCCAAGGGCAAGCGCTTATTGCTTTGGCACAAATTCGCCACCAACAAGGAGATTTCAGTTCAGCCGATGCTTTCTTCACCCAGGCATTAGCGTTGTTGGATGAATCAAATGCCCACGAAATTGCCGCGGGTGCCTACTTCCGCTATGCTAATATGCTGGAAGAGCGAGGCGAGGTACAGCACAGCTTGACTGCGATCAAGAAAGCGTATGAGCATCAACGCCAAGGAAAGCGTGGCGACCTCGAATAGAGACCAGAGATATCCTGATTATTAGTCTCTATTCTAGAGAGACTAATAATCATGTCCTTTGCATGGCCAGGATTATTAGTTTTCTCCTTGGTCTTTGGTGAAGCCTTGCTTTCCATTGAACTCTTGCAGTTTTTCAAGGTGCGCCCACTTGTGATCAGTGGCGACTTGTTGCACCAAGTCGAAGATTTGTGCATCGATTTCGGCGTCAGTAAGCCCTCTTGTGCTCTTTTTGAACAAGAAGCGGCATCGATACTGATCGACGCAGTCGGTCATCGCTCCCATTGCTGGGTAGACCTTGGTGCCACGGTTTGAGATCAACTGCAGCGAGAAGGGAGCCTCGGATGTCAGTTTGGCTATGCTCGTTCCCAGTGCTTCGGGATTGAGCCGTGACTCGACGAAGATATCTACCCCAACCACGCGACGATCTGTAGGAGGTTCCGGATCAAGATGCGTCTCTGGAAGGTGTAATGGTTTGCGCACAGGCAAGCTCCATTGCGGCAAACTGTTGCCTAAGTTGCTAATAATCGCGTCGGTGAACTGCGTTGTCGATACTGCTCCAACGTCGCCCGCTACATCACGGGTGCGCACACCCGAATCAAGTGTCACGTGAAGGGCATTTTCGATGCTTTCAGCCGCTTCGAACTCTTCCAGGTGACGTAGCATCATGACCCCTGACAGGATTAACGCTGTAGGGTTGATAACGTTTTTGCCAGCGTATTTTGGTGCTGAGCCATGCACAGCTTCAAAAATGGCGACTTTGTTGCCGATGTTGGCTGAGGGAGCAAAACCTAGGCCGCCGATCAGTCCTGAGGTGAGGTCACTGAGAATGTCACCATTCATGTTGGTGGTGACGATCACGCTAAATTGCTCTGGCTTCTTAACGAGCTGATGAGCACAGTTGTCAACAATAATATGACTCGCCTCGATATCAGGATACTCTTTGGCAACCTGCTCAAACATACTTTTAAGTGTACCTTCGGTCAGTTTCATAATGTTGGACTTGGTGGCACAATGCACGCTTTTGCGTCCTTCAGAGCGTGCAAACTCAAATGCCAGACGTGCAATCTTTTCGCAACCCATGCTCGAAATCAACTTGATACCCTGGGCAACGTCGGGCGTCTGCATATATTCAATGCCAGCGTATAAGTCCTCGATGTTCTCTCGCACAATTACCAGATTGATGCCTCGACCGCTATAGAGTGTGGGTACGCCAGGCATTTCACGTGCGGGTCGAATATTGCCATACGTCTCAAATAATTTACGCAGCGTGACGTTGGCGCTCTTCTCCCCATAGCCAACTGGCGTTTCCAGTGGACCTTTGAGCACAACGCACGTTTTGCGTATCGACTCAATCGTACTTGATAGTACTCCTGACGGAATTCCTTGCTTAAAGACGCGAGCGCCTGCTTGACACTCCTCCCACTCGATAGGAGCGCCAACTGCTGCAATGAGGCGTTGCACGCAGGACACAATCTCCGGTCCAACGCCATCGCCAGGAATGACGGTCACAAGTTTTTTCCCTGATGGCGTTACATAGACATTTTTACTCATTCTGCTCTCCAATTAGGCCCTCTCACTCGACTGCGGGGGGTATTCTCTCTTCTACCGATGCAGCAGAAAGCCACGCTCGAGTAATTTCTGTTGTGGATGACCAACAACACACTATTGCAGACTGCCAACCAACTGTGTAGCGCAGTTGGTTGGCAGTCTGCAATTGATAGCGGCGTATATTGTAACTTTCTGCATTGTATCACTCAGTAGGATCTCTATCAACTAGTGTTAGCTTGCCTGTGGTGATATCAATTACAAAACCATGTACAGGGATACGCGGCAAGTATGGACTGTGGCGAATGACTTCGACAACTTCTTTGACATTGAGGTGTACGTCATGGAATGCTCCCAGCCAATTCATCAAGCCCTGCACATTGCCAAGGCGCTCCTGTTCGATCAAACGCTGCGGGTCTACGCCCAATGCCTGCATGCTAGCTACTAGCGCCGCCTCATTGACACGAGCTAGGCCACACTCAGTGTGACCAATGACCATTACCTTACGTACACCCAGTAGGTAAATGCCTCCCGCTAGTGAGCGAATGAGGTCATTGGCAGCGGAAGCGCGTTCAGGTGTAGAAATAGTGGCACCAGCGGTGCGCAGTTCCAATACGTCGCCTCGCTCAAGTCCGAGAGCTTCCTCAAACATGCGTACCAGCCGACAATCCATGCAAGTTAGGAGCGCTGTGTACTTACGTGGGAGATGGCTGATAGGCGAAAGCGTCTGTTGAGTGAGAAAGTGCTCGTTTTTGGCAAGCAGTTCTGCCAGTTCGTCGGACATCTATGCTCTTTCCTTCTCTTCTGTTGTGCTGCAGTGCAGTTCTTATTTATTATAGATGAGAAGTGCAAGATACTGCAATCTTGCGTCCACCCCGCAGGGATCACCACTATACTATACACGCGAGAAGCCAGCAAAACGTGTATAGTGGTAATGGCCCTCACGGTCACCATGCTCGCTCTCGCTGTGAAAGTGTGACGGCCATCGGCCATCCCAAGGGTTGCATTCAAGAGATATAAGGTGTATACTAGCCCTCGTGTTATCGATATGAGGAAGAAGCGGGGGCCTTGCCCCACCTCTATGAGGAGCTATGTTTGAGTATGAAAGTAATTCTTTTACAGGATGTTGACGGCTTGGGCAAGGCCGGAGATTTAAAAGATGTTGCCAATGGGTATGCCCGCAATTATCTTTTGCCACGTCGGTTGGTAGCAGGTGCAACACCCGCATTAATCGCCAATCGTCAGCAGCGTGTTGCCACTGAGCAGCGTAAACGTGAGAAGCTGCTAGAGCTAAACAAGCAACAGGCAGAACGTCTGAGCCAAGTAGCGCTGACCTTTAAAGCGCGTGTGGGCAGAGAGGGTCGTCTCTACGGCTCAATTACCAGCCAGGATATTGCCACTGCTCTGCGTGAAAGCGAGAATATTGTCATTGACCGTCGTGTGATCGATATGCCCGAACCAATTCGCGCTGTCGGTAGCTATAGCGTTCCAGTGAAGGTTGCCACCAAACTGGAGCCAAAGATCACGGTAAATGTCATTGATCAAGCGGCACAAACTGATGCTGAGCAGAGTGACGCTGGCTAGCTGAGCATTAGGGACGGCCCATCAGCGGGTGGTTGAGTGCTTTGCGTCCTTTGAGTGCATACGCTACCTCTTTCTACGAGCTCTTTCCGGCGGAACTGGCCAAAGCTCTAGTGGATCGATTAGTCATTCATTATTGCGCACGTTCTGCCATTGCTCACCCTGCTCACAGAACTCGTGCAGGGTGAGCAATGTTATGTATTCTTGACAGAGCAGTCAGGCTTCCTCGATTGTTAGCCGGTAACAGTAATATCACCGCTTTCAAGGCCCCACTTGGCAAGAAGTTGGTGATAGGTGCCGTCTGCTTTCAACTGGTTGAAGGCCGTCTGTAGAGCCGTAAACATGGCGGTGTCGCCCTTACGTATCGCAATGCCTTCGGGGATAGCGCTCGTGACCAAGCCGCCAACAGCGAAATCTCCTGGGTTCTGCTGCAAATAGTAGGTAGTCACCGGTGAGTCTTGATATGTCGCATCGACATCACCGACTTGTAATAACAGCACAGTATCGATTTCGTCTTCTAGAACGTTGAGATGAATGCTCGGCTTCTTCTGCGTCTGGCAGGTCTGGTTGGCAGTGATCAAATCGCTCTGCTCTATCGTGTCTGCTTGCACACCTACACTCAGACCGCACAGGTCGCTCAGTGCCGTGATATGCTTGGGATTGCCTTTGCGCACCAGCAATGAGGTGCCTGTATTGAAATAATGCACGAAGTCCGCCTGCTGCTTGCGCTCACTCGTGATGCCCATCGATGAAATGACGACATCAAAGCGCTTAGCATTCAGACCATCCAGTATCGTATCAAAGCCGGTCGTGAAAATTTTGGTCTTGAGTCCCAAACGCTGTGCCATCGCCGTAATCAGATCAATGTCGAAGCCGATGAACCCGTCCGAATGAGGATCGGCAAACTCTTTCGGTGGATAGTTGGTATCGCTGCCTACCGTCAAGGTGTCAGGTGTGACTAGATTGAGTGCTGAGCCGTTACTAGTGCTTACGCCAGTACATGCGGTGTAAAGCAGAGAAAGGAGCAGACAACTTCCCATAAGTAGCGTGCTCAGTGAAATACGTTGTCTATAGAACATGGAAGAGAACCTCCTCGTATCTTCTTAATTTGTTAAAGATCACCCATAATCGGTCACTCTCGATACATGGTCAAAGTAATCAGCTCGGCAGGAGACTAATCACATGCAGGGCATTCTGCAAAGAGTCGGTGGACACTTGCAGATCACCGACAAAAGGGTTATTGATGATGGCAATAAGCCAGAGCGACATGGCGATGGTGGCGACTAAGAGTATTGCCAGCACGAGATGCAGCCGAGCGTTCTCGATTTCCAAGATCATACCCAAATAGACGACCACCATCCCTCCAGCGATGAGCACCAGCCAGAAGTAGTCGGGGATGGAGGTAGCCGACTCAAGGCGGAAGAGCCGATCCTGACTCAGGGTACTCAAACTATTCAGTGCGTTGGCAGTCACCGCATTCTGCGGCAGTTTCTGTTGTATCACGTTAAACATCGCTTGCAGATCCTGGGAACCCTCCACAGACCCAAAGTGGTCTCCTCCGCTCTGCTGCATCATGGGCCATTCATCGTTGATCACCAGCTCGGTGTAATGGCGTAGCCGATCATGGATGATACCCCGTACGGGTTCAGGAAACGAGGCAGAATAGCGAGCTGTCACCACAATAGCTGCGGCTTCTTCTGACACGGCATGGTCAGCCGCACCAAATGATTCCCAGACGTAGATGACCAAAAATCCGAGCAACACCGCATACACGACACTGACCGTGGCAAAAATGAACCCAATCGACTCATTACTCATCAATTTTATTTTGCGACGGCGTAGCAGTAACACCCCGACAGTGGTGACAGCAATAGAGCCACCCACGAAGAGAACGAAAAGCACCCACGACGGGATACTCAAAAATAATGCGCTCATACTACAAGCTCCTCTTACCATACACGAAGTTGGCATTGTCGGCAGAATCTTACTCTCTTAGTGGATTCTGCCAACATAGTCCTTCGTACCATTCCTCGGTGATCGTTACTATAGACGCAGTAATTGAGGATTATTCTGCACCATTAATGCTATCAAGGGACACGAACCCCTCGCGGAGCGCGTAGAGGGCCGCTTGAGTTCGGCTAGTCAGGTGTAATTTGCTCAGAATACTACTCACATGTGTTCGCACTGTCGCCTTGCTGATCACTAAGTGCTTAGCAATCCCATGATCGCTTAGGCCGCGTGCGATCAGTTGTAGTACCTCCATCTCACGCTCTGACACCGGCATAGGCCTCAGAGGCTCGTTAGCAGGCACAGACATCTCCCGCAGTACTTTCCGAGCAATTGTTGGGTGAAGCGAAGACTCACCACGGTGGACCTCACGGATGGCGCGTATCAGATCTTCTGGACTGGAGTCTTTGAGCAGATACCCCAGCGCACCAGTTCTAATAGCTGGAAAGATCTTGTCGTCAGTAGCGCAGCTCGTTAGGATAAGAATACGCACCTCTGGTTGGTTGCCTAAGATAAGGCTCATGGCCTTAATGCCATCCATATCTGGCAGTACCACATCCATCAGAATAATACTGGGATGAAGTTGTGCTGCTGCAGCTACAGCTTTTGCTCCATTGTGCGCCTCCCCTACGACCTCGATATCCGGCTCCATCATCAATAAGGCTCGAATCCCCTTGCGGACAATTGTGTGATCATCGACGATCAAGACACGAATCCTGTCTGTCATCGGTATACCTCTACTTGTACTAGAACATCGGTTCTCTTACCAGGTGTACTTCGTATAAGCAACTTGCATCCTATCTATGCTACCCTTTCCTCTCTTCCAAGTAGTCCGCAGCTAGGAGTTCTCTGATAGCCTGCGATGCGCATATCGAACGCTACCATTCTTCTTGGAAGTGAGTTTGTTCACCTTCGAAATTCGTGAGGATGAAGTTGCATTCTTCCCTTTTTTGAGTCAGTAACACACTAATGCTCTTTTAATCGAATAAATCAAAAGAACTACTCTACTGAGCAATCTTCCGCAAGAGGCGGTCATTCTTTAGTCTAACAGCAATTTGTTAAATTCTTGTCAAGCTTATTCCAGCTTCTAAAATGGTTTTTACTGTTCAGATATAAATATACGTTATATTTTTGAGTTGGTCAAGTGAATTCTTGCCTTGGGTACTTACACATTGGCAAGGCTGGATGTGAATAATATTGCTAAGTTCAGTTACCAAACAGAACCTTTTTGCAACACAATCAATTGCTAGAGCGAGATAACCTCTTCTACATCATTTGTGGTAGTAAGCACCAAGGAATGGTGCGAAGCACTGTATCATGAGCAGTCCTTTTTATGTAGAGTTAATCCCACTTCTGTCTGATGACAAGGAACTGCTCACCCCATATACTTAGAAGCGTATCCACATTGAGTAAACTATGAGGATAGGTGAATGGACTCACCATCTGCATCGAAGCGCATCCGCATTTAGTGAACTGTGAGGATAGGTGAATGGATTCACCACATATAGCTAACACCCAGGTGTCCTCGAATACACCTAACTGCCTTTCAGTGGCGTTACTGCTTGAGCGAGGAATAGCTTGCTTTCAGCGGGAACACTACGCTGAGGGGATGGCACTGCTTACACTGGCGGACGAACTCCTTACTCCTGAGTGGATGCATCTCACTGGTTTACTCACTATGTTGAGATGCGAGTATGCAAAGCACTTTCACCTACAGCAAACACTGCAAGAAGTGAGTGCTCGGTTTATCGAGGTACAGACGGAACTAGAAGCAAATATAGCTGCTTTTAGCGCTTTATCGTCAAGGCTGCTTACTGAGACACTCAGTAAACAGATACAACCTGTACCTAGAGAGGTAGATTCTCTCCAGGTACAGGAATCCGTAGAGGATGATAGTGCAAATCCCACACTGTATGCCGTCTGTTTTGGTCCCTTCGAGTTGCGGTACCAAGGAGTTCCTCTTGCTCTCTGCTCGAATCGCAATGGTCAAGCTATCTTACGTTACCTAGTAGCCCAACCGGATCATAGAGCCACAGCAGATACACTTATGGCTCTTCTCTGGCCCGATGACACTACAGAGGTAGCTCTACGAAAGCTTTATGTGACAGTGAGCATCCTTCGCCGCTCCCTTCAGAAGGGGTGTGATCTACCAGATAAGTATATTCTGCACAAACAAGGTGTCTACCAGTTGAATCCAGTTGTTCTATTGCACTCTGATGTTGAAGAGTTTCTCGCTCTGTACAATACTGGGCGCAAGCTAAGCGGAGAGGCCGCTGTATATTACTATGAAAAAGCGTGTTCTCTGTACACACGCCCTTTCCTCATTGAGGACCTTTATGCAGATTGGTCTTTTACTCGTCGAGAACAACTACGTCAAATACGCCTGAGCATGTGTAGTGCTCTCGCTTCACACTACTTAGAGGTAGGTTCTTATGAAATAGCGGCACGCTGGGCGGCTGCAGGCATTGAGGAAAATCGCTGTGACGAAGCAGCATATCGACAATTAATGCATATTTACGCTCTGGCAGGAAGACGTAATGAGGCGCTACGACAGTATCAACTTTGTCAACAAGCTCTACTAGATGAATTGCACTTGCAGCCAATGCCTGAAACAGTGGCTTTGTACGAGGCTATCATCCAGGGTAAGTTCAATCGGTAGAGTTATATTATATGATCCAAGGAAGGATAACATGACACAAAACCCTAGTGCTCAGCAATTTCACCCCACGACCACTTTCTCCAAAAAGCGGCATGCGGTCGGAGTCATCAACCATACGGTGCTTCAGGTAGGTAGTAGAGTACGCATGACAGGCTATAGTCCCTTCAGGGGACTAAAAGGTACAGTGCAAATAGTAGATGCAAATCTTGGTCCTGGTGACTCTTTTTGTTTCTATCTTGTCAATTTAGAAGGAGCGCACATCAAGGAGCCGATGTGGTTTCAGTGTGAAGAGGTAGAGCTAGTTTCTCCTAATCTGTTCGTAGATCAAATATAGAGTTCATATAAGGTTTTTATAAATCAGCGCATGTTATTCTTCTACTGCAATGAAAAATCTTAAGCCCAAAGATCACGAAGCCTATCTACAGAGGGTCTTGGTTCGGGCTTCTGAGCAGTAACGTAGGGAAATAACTCGGCGTAACGCGTACGGGTAAAATCACTAAAGAGAGGTAAGTCAAATGACGAAAAAGATCCTGATGGTGCTCTCCGAGTGGGGCTACTGGGGAGAGGAACTCATTGGTCCTCTAGAGACGTTCGATGCCGCTGGCTATGAGAGCACGTTTGCCACCCCAACGGGCAAACGACCGGTTCCCCTGCCCCCCAGCATGAATCCCAGTTTCATTGATCCGCCCCTTGGCAAGTCGGTGACCAGCCGAGAGATGGCCAACAAGGTTCGCGAACTGGACAAGTCCGATCGGCTCAACACCCCGATGAATCTCTCGGCATGGTTACCGGATCGACCGTACTACTGTTCTGCCAATTTCTTGCGCGAAATGGAAGCCTACAACGATGCGGTCGACACAGTCCAGCAAGAGATTGAACCCTACTCTACCATCTTTCTCGTCGGTGGCAGTGGCCCCATCGTGGATCTGGCCAACAACCACCGCGTGCATGATCTGATCCTCAGCTTTTATCGCGCAGGCAAACCTGTTGGGGCGATCTGCTATGGAGTGGCTTGTTTGGCCTTTGCTCGTGACTTTATCATGCGCAAGAGTATTATTTGGGGCAAGCACGTGACGGGCCATTGCAAAGAATACGATTACAAGGATGGCACCGGCTTTGTGGGCGTGGACTTTAATATGGGTCCACCTCCCTATCCCTTGGAGTACATCCTGCGAGATGCTACTGGCCCTGAGTGAGGCTATATCTGCAACTTCGGCCGGGAACTCTCGGTCATTGTGGACTATCCCTTTATCACGGGTCG
>JAFATZ010000069.1 GCA_019243675.1 Ktedonobacteraceae bacterium
AGGATACAGTCACCCTTCGTTAGGTCAGCATTGGCCTGATTTTGCTGCTCATCTGAATTGCCTTCAGCGTTGGCGTAGTCTACCGTGGCACCAGGGAGATCTTTGGTAATGGCTTGTGTCAGCAATGGCCTATCCTTACTATCCCAACGGGCCGAGGTAGCCGTCTCGGGCAAGAGTACGCCAATCTTCTTACAGCCTTTGCCGTTGTTACCTCCAATGTTGCTGCCGCCACCATTGGCGCTACCGCAAGCGGTAAGAATCAGAGTGAGTATGAGAATGCTGATAATCGTAGCAAGCGTTCTGCGCTTTTGCATAAATAGCTTCATTACTTCACCTTTCATTGGTTGAACATTTCCCAATGGAGTATGCCTACACGTCCCTGTGTATATTAGCTGCGGCGCGGTAGCGCGGCTATGAATGTGCCGACCACTTTTACATCACCATTCTGGTCGACGGCCTGCACTTTGCCAGCAATGCGCGCCTCACCATCTGCCTCATATTTTTCGGTCACCGTGCCTGTGCAGGTAATCACATCGCCAATACGTGTCATGCCCTTGAAGCGCACGCCGAACTTGCGTAGTGTCGATGGCCCTGCATAGTCGCTCAACAACTGTCCCACGAAGCCCATAATGAGCATGCCGTGGGCAATGATGCCGCCAGTGCCGATTGTCTCGCCAACTGTAGGGTCGGTGTGCAAAGGATTGAAGTCACCCGAAGCGCCCGCATAGCGCACGAGTTGCAGGTGTGTGACGGGTGGTTTGACCAGTTTGGGCAGCTCGTTGCCAACCTGTACATCATCGTAGTAAAGCTTGTGCGAAGCCTGGGTATTCGTCGTCATGGAATTTCTCCTGCTGTGAGCTATTCACGTACGACCAGCGTTGTGCGAGCATTCAAGACGGGTTGATTGTGCTGGTTCGTATAGCGCGTCTCCGTAGTGACAATGTCCATCAAGGAGCCATTTTTGCCCTTGCGGCTTTTGCCGTCGACGATGGTGGTCACACCCGTTAGTACATCACCTGGATGTATTGATGCCAGATACTCGTACTCCTCTTCGCCGTGCAGAATACGCATGACGTTGATGCCAATCTTCGCCAGTTCACTATTGCGTTGTGGATTGCTCCAGAAGCTGAACATGGTCGCTGTAGTAGGAAAGAGGGGCACATCGTCATAATCGGCAGCCTGAGCCGCTTCACGGCTGTGGTAAACAGGATTCGTGTCCCCTACTGCCAGGGCTAATTCATGTATTTTGTTGCGGTAGACCTCAGCAGTGAAGAGGGGAAAGCTGTGACCGATTTTGCTTTTATCGAACATACTGGTACTGCCTTCTCTAGAGGTTTGTTTCTTAGACAAAGGATGCTTGCTGTGTATTCAGTATGTGCTTTTTGCATGACAATTGTCAAGTTGTGCAACTATCACTCTATCCCCTCCAGCTCCCCTTTCGGATCTCGCATCATCAGTTCCGCCACAGCCTGACGCGGATCAAGTCCTTCAAATAAGACAAGGCTGAGCTGCTCGGTGATGGGCATTTCAACGTCGTAGCGGACAGCTAGTTGCAAGGCTGCTTGGGTGGTGGTGACACCTTCGACGACCGTATGGACCGATTTCAGGATATCTTCGAGCTTTTCTCCGCTACCCAGACGACGCCCAAGTTGCTGGTTACGGCTCAGGGGGCTGGCGCAGGTGGTGATGAGGTCGCCTATGCCTGCCAGACCAGCGAAGGTGAGGGGATGAGCGCCTGCTGCTATACCCAGACGCGATATCTCCGCCAGACCACGCGTAATGAATGCAGCCTTGGCGTTCTCGCCGTAGCCTATACCATCGTTAATACCTGCACCGATGGCAATGATGTTTTTGAGCGCGCCTGCCAATTCGATGCCAGTGACGTCGCTGGTGCTATAGACGCGGAAGTGAGCAGTGCTCAGCAGGTCGCGGATGCGAATGACCACTTCTTTGTCTTGGGCTGCGACAACAACGGCTGTAGGTTTCTCCTGTGCCACTTCGCGTGAAATGCTCGGGCCGCTTAGTGCGCCTATAAGCCTCTGTGCTTGCGGCAGTGCTTCGGCGATAATCTCGGTCATACGTTTGAGACTGCCGACCTCAATACCCTTGCTCGCGCTTACCAGCAAACAGTCGCGTTCTACATAGGGAGCCACTAGGCGCAGGTTCTCGCGCATGCGTTGCGAAGGGGTGACAAGCAGTAGCATATCTTTCTGTTGAACGGCTTGCCTGATATCGGCAGTGACCTGTAGTGTGTCAGGAAAAGGGAAGCTGGGGAGGAAGAGAGTATTTTCGCGTTGCCTCTGCATCTCAGTAGCGCGTTGCGGTTGGTGCTCCCATAGGGTTGTCGCAATACCTTTATTTGCTACCAAGCGAGCCAAGGTGGTTCCCCAAGCGCCGCTACCGATTACGCCAATTGCTGCCATGCATGTTCTCTCCTATGTTCACTGTGTGTTCTCATTGCTCATTCTAACATAGGAGAGAAGAGATGCAGTCCGTACTCTCATCTACGGGAGTGTTAGAGTTTAATCTGATCGGCGTATTTTTCGGCATAGTCGCCAACTATTGGCAACTTGAAGTATTTGCCCTGGAAGCCATTAATTACCAGAACAATCCAACCTATAACCCCTACAATAAACACTAACGAACTTAAAGGCGATGTTAGGATGGATAGAAAAAGAATGTTACCAAGAATGCCTAGTATGACGTTAATAATGCCCAGTCCGCCAAAGAAGAGAATAGACTGCATGGCATGGAAGCGCACAAAGCGATTCTGCTTCTCTAGGAGGAAGATGATGAGACCCGAGACCCAGAGGAACACGTAACTTAACCCAGATGCTACATTCTGAGATAACCCCAATGAAGTATTGGCGGAAGATGGTGTTCCATATGGTTGCTGATAGCCGTAGGGCTGTTGATAGCCATACTGCTGCTGACCAGATTCTCCCTGGCCGTATTGTTGCTGATTGCTATAGGGGTCTACTGGTTGCTGTGGTGGAGTATAACCACCGCTGTACTGTCCCGACTCTGGATACTGACCCTGCTGGTTTGGATCCTGCCCTTGATAGCTCACGATACTATTCCTCTCTCTAATACTACCAAATCTGATGTTGCTTAGCTCCATAAACATGTACGTAGCTATAACTGAAAGGTTAGATTTTGCGAACTGGAAGAAGGCATGGGAGCTGGGCACGATCAATCGGGCCTCTACATTTTATCTTGTTTGGCACGCGCACTAGGAAAATCATGAGGAATAGAATCAAGTGGCGGAATAATAAATGTAGATGAGTCGAGTTCTTGCTCATCGTGTTTCTCTGTCTCCTCAGCAGGCATATCTGCGCGGCGCAGATGCGAGCCTTGTGGAGGAGGAGGGATATACTCTTTTATAGGTAATGGTTGCGGCTCCTGGCGCTCATTATGCTCTTGTTCTTCCAAGGGAGACGCTTCTAATAGGGCAGCCTCGATTACCTCGTCTACGCTGCTAACGAAAGTGAATTTGACACGTTGGCGAATCTTTGCCGGAATTTCTGCCAGATCTTTCTTATTGTCTAAAGGGATAATAAGATGAGAAATGTTCGCCTGTTGTGCTGCCAGGACTTTTTCTCTTAGTCCCCCAATAGCCAGAACGTTGCCCAACAGCGTCACTTCACCCGTCATAGCAACATCACCACGCACAGAACGCTGAGTGAGGGCAGATACGAGTGCAGTAGCAATGGTAACGCCCGCTGACGGCCCATCCTTGGGTATAGCATTTTCTGGGAGGTGAATGTGCAGGTCGGCCCCTTCCTGGAAGTTTGGGTCAATTTGTAGTTCATTTGCTTTGGTGCGAATATAGGAGAGGGCAGCTATAGCCGATTCGCGCATAACATCGCCCAATTGACCAGTAATGATCAAATCACCTTTGCCCACCATAGTTACCACCTCAACTGGGAGCAAGATACCACCATTTTCTGTCACAGCAAGGCCCATAGCTGAGCCGATGCGTGATTTCTGTAGCAGCGGCGTATTACTGTAGCGCGCAATGCCCAGATACTGCTCCAAGTTGTTTGCGGTCAACCGTGTACGTGTATGAGGCTTTTCCAGCACTCGTATTGCCACCTTGCGACAAATTCTCGCAAGCTGGCGTTCTAGGTTGCGCACTCCAGCCTCACGCGTGTAGTCGGTAACAATGCGTTGCATCGTTGGTTGGGGAATCTTGAGTTGCTCTGGTGTAAGCCCATTTTCATTGAGTACTCTAGGGAGAAGGTAGCTCTGGCCAATGTTTATCTTTTCTTCAAGCATGTAGCCTGGCAGGTCTATAATATCCATGCGGTCGGCTAGAGGGCGTGGAATTTGATATTTGACGTTGCCAGTGCAGATGAAAAATACTTCTGAGAGATCGAAGGGAATCTCTAGGTAGTGATCGACAAAGGTGGCATTTTGCCCAGGATCAAGCACTTCCAACAGCGCAGCGCCTGGGTCACCGCGAAACTCGGAGGAGAGTTTATCTATCTCATCTAGTAGGAAAACGGGATTGCGTACACCAACTGTCTTCATACTCTGGATAATACGCCCTGGCAGCGCTCCCACATAGGTACGGCGATGACCCCGAATCTCAGCTTCGTCGTGGACGCCACCAAGCGAAATACGTGCAAATTTGCGACCTAGTACATGCGCAATAGACAGGCCGAGCGAAGTCTTACCCACGCCGGGCGGGCCGATAAAGCAGAGAATTTGCCCTTGCCCCTCACTGTTGAACTGTTTGCCACGGCTTGCAAGCTGTTGGCGTAGTTGGCGCACCGCTAAAAACTCAATGATACGCTCTTTGATGCCTTCCAATCCGTAGTGGTCTTCGTCAAGAATACGCCGCGTCTTTTCGATATCCAGCACATCTTGAGTACGTTCTATCCATGGTAGTGCCAGTACCCATTCAATGTAGGAGCGTAGTACCGCTATCTCAGCAGATTGGGCTGGCGTGCGCTCCAACCTATCGATCTCCTTGCGTACCTTAGTAACAACTTCTGACGGTAGAGATGTCTCGTGCAGTTTTGCGCGCAGTTCATCCGCCTCAGAGGCTTCTATACCCAGTTCTTCCTGAATGACGCGCAGTTGTTCGCGCAGGTAGAACTCTTTTTGCGAGCGGTCTACCTGCGAACGTACACGGCTGCGAATAGTTGTCTCCAGTTCGAGGATCTCAATCTCATTGCCGATAAGCACACAGATTTTCTCAAGACGCTCCATCGGATCAAGCGTTTCGAGCAGATCGTGCTGTTTGTGTATATCAGTCACAAGATGGGCAGACAGAGTGTCTGAAAGGGATGACGAGGTCTTCAGCGCCACAATTGTATCGATATCCTCTACTGAGAAGCTGCGATTGAGTTGTGCATAACGCTCGAACAGGCTGATGGCGTGGCGGACGAGGGCATCGACTTGCGGTCCTTTGACTTGCGGTTCCTGCATTACTTGCACTTTGACCCGTGGGAACGGTTCTTCATCCAGATATTCTTCGATCTGCACACGATGTATACCGCGCAGAAGCACCTGAATACTTCCGTTTGGCTGGCGATGCATGCTCGTCACTTCTGCGAGCGCCCCTGCTGAATAGATGTCCTTGGGTTGTGGATCGTCGATTTCGGGAGAGCGTTGCATAGTAGCGATGAGCAGATGGTCAGGTCTCATCATCGCTTCTTCGATGGCACGTACCGTCTTTTCACGTGCAATGGTCAAGGCATGACGGTTATGTGGAAAAACAACGATGTTTTTCAACGCCACCAGAGGATACGTATCGTCAGTATCCCCTATGACTTCTTGGCGTCTGGCTTCACTCATTGTATCCCTGACTATCTCTTTCGACTCATCAAACAAAATGCGATGAGTCTGCACTAAGCAGACTCATCTTCTGAGTAGACGATGGTTCTATCGCTGCGTGTTACTAATAAAGGTTTTTGATGACTACTAATCACATCACCGTTAATGATGACTTTTTTGACATCAGCACGAGATGGTATCTCATACATCACATCAAGCAGAATATCCTCAATGATACTACGCAATCCTCTTGCCCCTGTGTGTCGCTTGAGCGCTCCTTCAGCAGCAGCATCTAGAGCATCGTTGGTAAAGACCAACTCGACGCGATCAAGCTGTAAGAATTTCTGGTACTGCTTAATAATAGCATTTTTAGGCTCTGTTAATATACGGATCAATGCTTCTTTATCCAAGCTGTCCAGTGATACCACGACGGGCAGGCGTCCCACAAACTCAGGAATAAGGCCATATTTAAGGAGGTCATCGGGTACAAGCTGGGACAAAGCAGATTCTTTCTTCTCGTCTTCAGTTACGTCTGGATTGGTAGAGTGGAAGCCTATGGTCTTATTACTACCCAGGCGTTGCTCTACCACCTTGTCTAAGCCCTCAAAAGCTCCACCACAGATAAATAGGATGTTGGCTGTGTTGATCTGGATAAAATCCTGATGCGGGTGTTTGCGCCCACCTTGCGGGGGAACGTTGGCGACGGTGCCCTCAATGATCTTGAGCAAAGCTTGCTGCACACCTTCACCGGAGACATCACGAGTAATCGAAGGGTTGTCGGACTTGCGGGCAATCTTGTCGATCTCGTCAACATAGACGATGCCACGCTCAGCACGGGCTACATCGAAGTCGGCTGTCTGAATAAGGCGCAGCAGAATGTTTTCAACGTCTTCACCCACGTATCCCGCCTCTGTAAGCGCGGTAGCATCAGCAATACAGAAGGGCACGTCCAGTACCTTTGCCAGCGTCTGAGCTAGCAGTGTCTTGCCGCAGCCCGTTGGGCCGATCATCAGAATGTTACTTTTGCTCAACTCTACATCATCAATTTGCATACCCACATTGATGCGCTTATAGTGGTTATACACAGCAACAGCGAGTGTTTTCTTTGCTCGCTCTTGACCAATGACGTAGTTGCTGAGTTGCTCGTAAATCTTCTTGGGCGCTGGAATTTTGCCTGTCTGTAGACGCGGCTTAGCAACGGTAGCCTGC